>JBPPMI010000232.1:0-6195 GCA_051305975.1 Solirubrobacterales bacterium | reverse complement strand
ACTTGGTGCTGGTGGTCCAGAACACGGTCAGCCAGCGGGACATCGGTGCCGGCAGCGCGCTGGTCGCCTTCTTCCGCAGCCTCGGCGGCGCGATCGGGGTGAGTGTGCTCGGCGCCCTGCTTGCCACCCATGCCAGCTCTTCGATCCTCGACGGCCTCGCCGCGAAAGGCATCGACCCGGCTCGATTCGGTGGCGGCTCCCATCAGGTGCCCGAAGTGAGCAGCCTGCCCGCCCCGATCGCCCAGGTGGTCGAGCATGCCTACGGCACGGGAATCGCCGAGATGTTCTTGCTCGCCGCCCCGCTCGGCCTGGTCGCGTTCATCGCCCTGCTGTTCATGAAAGAGACCCCGCTCGGATCGAAGAGCGGAATCGAACGCTCCCTGGAAGAGAATCCAAATTGAGTGCCGAACCCGACCCCCTGCCGCTCCCCGATCTCAAGCTGCGCCGCCTCCTGGTCGCGATCGACGGCTCTCCCAACAGCGAGCTCGCCCTCTCGGCGGCATCCACCGTCGCCCGCCGCGACAATGCCGCCCTCACCCTGGTCACGGTTGAGCCCGACGTCGTCGCGGCCGCCTCACTGTGGTCCCTGGTGGCAACCCCGCCACCTGAAATGCAGGAGGAAACCCACGAGGCGGCGCTGAGAGTGCTAGACGAGGCGATCGCCCGCCTGCCGGACGATCTTCCCGCGACGAAGGTTCTGCGTTTCGGCAGGGCGGGTCCCGAGATCGCCGTCTTCGTCACTCACCAGCCTTTGGCCGAAGACAACGCCTGACCGCGAAGTACACCGGGAGTCGCCGAACTGCACCTCTTGCTGCGGTCGCCGGGGCTAGCGGACCCGGCCGACGCGTCGCACGGTACGGGTCATCGGGGCTCTTTGGCCGATCCGGATGATCGCCCGGAGCCGGTTGACCGGCTTGGCGTGTGTGCCTCTGCCCCGACGGCCCGAGAACAGCGCCCGAGCCTTGGTGGTCAGCTTCAGGTGGACGGTCCTCGTCCGGCCGGGCCCGACCCGATACCCCCGTCCCTTGGCGAGGCGTGGTTTGCCCATACCTCCGAATTTGCGTGCTGAACGCACGGTGATGCTGGCGCGACGGCATGAATCGTTGCCTCCGCTGCACTTCAGCTTCATCGACATCGATTTGCCTTTGACCCTCACCGGTCCGGCCAAGGTCAGGCTCCCGACCTTCGGTTCCCGGTCAGCCCGGCGAGCCGCATACTCGGCGAGCGTTTCCGATCCGATCGCCTCGTATCCCCTGGCGAGCTCGATGCCGGGCCGGGGCGGCAGAACCTTTGCGGCCGGGGCCGCGACCAGTCCGCCCAGTGATCCGGGCGTCTCGAGTACCGGAATCCGGAGTTCCAGTTTCTTGATGGTTGCCGTCTGCTGCTGATTCGATGGCCGTCCATAGTTGCTGATCGCGGCGGACGAATCTCCGCCGGCATCGGCCGGCAACAGTTCGAGCCGGAGCACGTGCCCTGCCTTCACCTCCCATGCTCCGGGGTTCAACTGGAAAACCTGGAAACCATCGTTCCCGGGCCGCCAGAGGATCCGGGCGACGAGGGTCTTGGTCGAGCCATCGGGGGAAACGTCGACGAGACGGGCGGCGATCTGGGAGTTCTCCCCGGGCTGCGCGACATCTGCCAGGACCGTCGGCGAACCGATGATGGTGTAGCCACTGGCCGGGGCGGGCGCCAATTCGTACGTCGCGGTGCCCGGTTCCCTGGCCCCGGGAGCCTCGCTGCATGCTTCCGTCACGTTGAACGCGGCCGCCACGGCGGGAGTCCCGCCGTCTGGAGCGATTTCCTGCGGCCCCCCTGGGTCGACCATCCGGATCTCACCGGGGGACGCCGAGGACCAGTCATCCGAGACGAAGGGCCCGACCGACGGGGCGCTGGTCGGGCAGGTCTGGGTGTAGACGGTGACGTCCGATTGGGGCTCCGGGCCCGTATCCGCGAGGTAGTGATCCACCCAGGCGCTCTGCCGTGCCTGAACCTCGGCGAAGACATCCGCCTTGTTCGGTGAACGCGGATGCCCCACGTCCGCCATCATGATGCCCAGTGGGCTGTCCGGATACTGCGTTCGGGTGCGATTGTAGAACCGGGTCATTTCGCTGACCGGGAAGAGGTCGTCGGTGTGGCCGTTCGCCATGAAGAGGGGTGCCGGGGGACGACTGTGGTCGATGTAGTACGACGAGTGGTGATCCTGGATCTCTTTCAGGATCGCCGAGGCGCGGGTCTGATCATAGGGCTCTCCCGCGTTCATGAATTCCATCCAGCCGGAGAGATCGGCCGAAGGCTCGACCCCGGGGGCCGAGTAGTAGCCCGGCGCAGTGATACCTCCCAGGTACAGTCCGTTCACCAGGGTCTGTTTCATCACTCCGAACTGTCCGAAGTACGGTGAGTCCTTGATGTAGTCGAGATTGCTCCCGTTCGGCATGAGCGAATACGACAGATCGGTCCAGGTCGCGAGCGCCACCGATACAGCGAGCCCGATCGAGGTCCCCCCAGGGGTCTTCCAAGGGACGAGGCTGCCATCCGGCATCATCGTCCGGTCGTTCAGGGCCGCGAGGGCCATTGTCATTCCGCCCCCGTAGGAGGCCCCGATCGCCGCGATCCGTTCCGGGTCGACAAGGCCTTCGTCGACCAGCATCCCCGCGAACAACTGGGCATCACGTACTTCGTAGCGGGTGTCGTCTAGCCGCACGAAACCCTTGGTCGTACAGTCGGGGTCGGCAGCCTTGGCCAGTGCGGTCCCGCACGATTCGTGGAATCCGCGGTTGGTCTGCGAGAACACCGCGTAGCCCTTGTTCAGCCACTCCTGCATATCGGCGAAGGCAACTTTGCCCTGGCCATAGCCGTGGAACCCGAGCACCAGAGGATAAGGGCCATCCCCGGTCGCCGGGAAGGCGATGTTCACGTCGATCGGCACCCCGTCGAACGATTCCACGGTGCTCCGTGTGTCGGTGGTTTGCTTGTAGGCGCCAGTACCGCACCAGCGCTGGCCAGCCGTCGGACCCGAAGCTTGAACCTCGCATTCGATCCCCAGCGCCGAAGGAATTGCCGCGTCGGCAGCCACCGGCAATGCCACCGTGGTGGACGCCGCCAAAAGAAATGTGATCAGTAGCTTCTTCATTTTCTCCCTGTCTTCCTGAGCGGATACGGTTGGTTCTTTATGCGGCAACGATCGGTAGGTCGATCAGACCCGGGACAATGGCGCCAAGGGTGAATCCAGGACGTACGGCCGAGGTTCATCCTGCCACCAACTCCTCGACCGGTGAGTCCGAGTAGGTCTCTCCCCTCTCTGCGAGCTCAACCAGAGAGACCGGCGGGTTGAACCGCTCGCCGTACTTTTCGGCGAGCTCCCGGGTGCGCTCGACGAAGCCGGCCGGGCCCCTGCGCCCGGGATGAGTCTCGGAGGTGTAGCCGTTGATGTACTGGAGCACACCACCGGTCCAGCCGGGGAACCCGATGCCGAAGATCGAGCCGATGTTGGCGTCGGCGACGGACTCGATGACACCTTCGTCGAGGCATTTCACGGTTTCGAGGGACTCGACGAAGAGCATGCGCTCCTGGAGCTCGAGCAGGTCGATCTTCGACGGGTCGTCGACCGGCGGGAACTCTTCCGCGAGGCCCGCCCAGAGACCGGTTCGCTTGCCGTCTTCGTAGTCGTAGAATCCGGCGCCGGCGAGCTTGCCCGCGCGGCCGGCCCCGATCATCCGGTCGACGATCGCGAACGAAGGGTGCGGGACCCACTCGTTGCCTTCGGCCTCGGTTGCGTCCTCCATCGTCTTGCGGATCTTGACCATCAGCTCCAGGTTCAGCTCGTCGCTCAGCTGCAGCACCGGGGCCGGATAGCCGGCCTGGTTCGCGGCCTGCTCGATCGAGGCCGCCGGAACGCCTTCGGCGAGGAAAGAGATGCCTTCGTTGATGAAGGTGCCGATCACGCGGCTCGTGAAGAACCCGCGGGAATCGTTGACGACGATCGGGGTCTTCTTGATCTGCCTGGCCAGATCGAGCGAACGGTTGAGCGTGTCGTCGCTCGTCTCTTCGCCCTTGATGATCTCCAGCAGCGGCATCTTGTCGACCGGGCTGAAGAAGTGGAGCCCGATGAAATCGGCCGGGCGCGAAACGCCTTCGGCCAGACCGGTGATCGGCAGGGTCGACGTGTTCGAGCCGAGCAGGGCGCCGTCGGCCAGGAAGGGCTCGATCTCGGCGAAGACCTGCGCCTTCACGGCCGGGTCCTCGAAGACCGCTTCGATCACGAGGTCGGCACCTTCGGCGTCGGACGCTTCGGCGGTCGGGTTGATCAGCTCGAGCAGGGCGTCTCCTTTTTCCCGGGTCGAGCGTCCGCGGGAAATCGCCTTGTCGACGATCTCCTTGGAATAACCCTTGCCCCGTTCGGCGGCTTCGGTGCTGATGTCCTTGAGCACCACTTCAATGCCTGCCTTGGCGCAGACATAGGCGATCGCCGCGCCCATCATTCCGGCTCCGAGCACGACGGCCTTCTTCGCCTCGTATTTCCCGGCGTCGGCCGGACGCCCGCGATCACCATTGACCTGCTGGAGGTCGAAGAAGAACGCCTGGATCATGTTCTTCGCGACCTGGCCGGTGGCCAGCTCGACGAAGTAACGGCCCTCGATCTCGAGTGCGGTGTCGAAATCGACCTGCGCGCCTTCGACCGAAGCCGACATGATCGCGATCGGGGCCGGGTAACGGGCACCCTTGAGCTGCTTCTTCAGGTTCGACGGGAAAGCGGGCAGGTTCATCGCCAGCTTGGGGTTCGACGGGGTGCCGCCGGGGATCTTGTAGCCCTTGACGTCCCAGGGCTGGACCGCCTCGGGGTTCTCGGCGATCCACTTCTTCGCGGCCGGAATCAGATCGTCTTCGGCCGGCACGACCTCGTCGATCAGGCCGATCTCGAGTGCCTTCTGCGGACGCAGCGGCTTGCCCTGGATCAGGACCTGCATCAGGCCGTCGGCGATACCGAGCATGCGGGTCACCCGGACCACACCGCCACCACCCGGCAGCAGGCCGAGCTGGACTTCCGGGGTGCCGAGCTGGATCTTGGGGTCGTCGACGACGATGCGGTGATGGGTCGCAAGCGTGATCTCGAGGCCTCCACCGAGAGCGGCGCCGGCAACCGCGGCCACGACCGGCTTGCCGAGGGTTTCGAGGCGGCGCAGTTGCGACTTGACGAGGCGGATGCCGTCGGCGAATTCGGCCGACTGCTCCTTGGTCACGGCAAGCAGGTCGTTCAGGTCACCGCCGGCGAAGAAGGTCTTCTTGCCGGAGGTGATGATCACGCCCTCGATGCTCTCCTTCTCCGCTTCGAGCCGGTCGACGATCACGCCCATCGACTCGATGTAGTCGGCGTTCATCGTGTTCGCGCCCTGGCTGGGGTCGTCGATTGTCAGGAGGACGATTCCGTCATCGTCCTTGTCCCACTGGATGGTCTTGCTTTCGCTCATGTTCCGGGTTCTCCTGGTCTTTCCGGCAATCAGATTCGTTCGACGACGGTGGCGATGCCCATGCCGCCACCGACACAGAGGGTGCAGAGGCCATACCGGCCTCCGGTCCGCTCGAGTTCGTCGACGATCGTGCCGAGGATCATTCCGCCGGTCGCTCCGAGCGGATGGCCCATGGCGATCGAGCCGCCGTTGACGTTGACCTTGTCCATGTCGACGTCTAGGTCACGGACCAGGCGCAGCGCGACGGCGGCGAAGGCTTCGTTGATCTCGATCAGGTCGAGTTCGTCGGCAGTGATTCCGGCCTTCTCCAGGGCCTTCTTCGACGCCGGACCGGGAGCCGTGAGCATGATCGTCGGGTCGGCGCCGGACACGGCGGTGGAGACGATGCGGGCCCGCGGGGTGAGGCCGTTGATTTCACCCGCGGCTTCCGAGCCGATCGCGATCAGCGAGGCACCGTCGACGATTCCGGACGAGTTGCCGGCGTGGTGGACGTGGTCGATCTTCTCGACCCAGTGATACTTCTGCAGGGCGACGGCGTCGAACCCGCCCATGTCGCCCATCGCGGCGAACGACGGCTTCAGCTTGGACAGCGACTCGACCGTGGTGCCTTCGCGGATGAACTCGTCGTTGTCGAGGATCACCGTGTCGTTGAAGTCCTTGACCGGGATCACCGAGTCGGCGAAACGGCCTTCGGCCTGCGCGGTGGCGGCACGCTCCTGAGACCGGGCGG
>JBPPMI010000231.1:0-6054 GCA_051305975.1 Solirubrobacterales bacterium | reverse complement strand
TGCTCACCCACCACGAGCACGAACCGATCGAGATGGAAGGAGGAACAACCTTCCACTTCGTCACCGGCGGGTTCGACTCTGCCTTCGCGCAGGCGAGCGAAACGGCCGGCGACCAGGGGGTGGATATCGCGGGTGGCGCCTTCACAGTGCGGCAGGCACTCACAGCCGGGGTCGTCGACGAGCTGACGCTCGACATCGCTCCCGTACTGCTCGGATCGGGCGAGCGGATCTTCGACGGTGTCGAGTCCCTCGGGATGGAACCGGTCGAGGTACTCAATTCGCCACTGGCCACCCATATCCGGTACCGCCGCGCCTGACGCCCCAAGGCAGGCGGGCATTCCGATACAGACTCCGGTCACTCGGATTCAACCGAGCCTCTCGGCCAGCTCGATGATGATCCCTTCGGGTCCTCGTAGATAGCAGAGGAGGTAGAGGCCTTCGTAGTTCTCGACCCCTCCGACGAGCTCCGATCCATGCTTCTCCTGGAGCCGGGCGAGAGTGCCCTCGAGATCATCGACCCTGAAAAGCAGGTGGCGGAACCCGGGGGTATTTGCGGGAGCCTGGGGGTCGCCAGCCGGACCTCGAGGGGAGTGATACCGGGCCAGCTCCACGACTCCATCGCCGTCCGGGGTTGCCAGCATGGTCACCTCGGCATCGACCCCCTCAAGACCGTTGATCCGGTCGACCACGCCGCCGCTGACCTTCGTATTTCCTTGAAGCTCGAGCCCGAGATCGACAAAGAAGGCCGTTGCCGCATCGAGGTCCTCGACCACGATGCCCGTGTGTTCCATCCTCAGGACCGTCATGTGACTCAGGGTAGCGGGGGCAGGCGGAAAGTCTCCATCAGGACTTGGAGTCGAGCGGCGTCACCACCGACCTTGGCCGCTGAAGAGGTAACGGCCATATTTCCGGTGGCCATGCCGAAGAAGTCCTCGACGCTGATCTCGACCGCCACGTCGGGTTCCACCGGTGCCGGACCGTCCGTGAGAGCCGACCCGTCTGGCGAGACTTTCAACCAGAAGTTCTCGCCGTCTACGTCAAAGGAGTAGATGCCTTCGGGCGGGCGGGACTCGCTTCGCTCCATCGCCGTCCGCATCGACATTGCTGCCCAGGCCGGCCTGACCTTCAAGCCTGGAGATTGATTCGGAGCGGGCAGGAGTTCGAAACCCCAGTCAGCCAGGTCCTCAAGGATCGGCTGGAGCTCCCGGCCCCGTTCGGTCAATGCGTATGCCTGTACCGAGGCGGGCGCGGGAAGAAGGATCTTTTCGATAGTCCCGCTCCTCTCCAGCGTCTTCAACCGGTCGGAGAGGAGGTTGGTTCCGATTCCATCGAGACCGTTCGAGAGGTCACCGAAACGCTTGGGTCCCCGGGCAAGTTCACGGAGGATCAGCATTGTCCAACGTTCTCCGAGCAGGTCGAGGGACGCGGCCAGGCCGCACATCTGACCGTAGGTTCTGGAGGAGCCGGTCATCAGACCACCGCAGTCTCGTTCGCCGGCTGGAGATCACCGAGTTCGGACGTTGGCGGCGCCTCTTCCAGATCGACGGGATGGGCGGGAAGGATTGCGAAACACATCAGAGCACCGACGGCGCATACCGCTGAGGCAACGAGGCAACCGGCCTGCATCCCGTCGAAGAAGCCCGCCGAAGCCACTTGGCCGAGCGTGCCGGCAGCTCCCGAAGCTCCCAGTTCGGATAGGCGGTCGGAAGCGATCAGGGCTCCACCGATCGAATCCCGGGCCGGGCCGAGAGCGGCCTCCGGGATCCCCCGGGTCGAAGCGGAGGTGAACGCCTCGTGGTAGAGGGACGCGAACACACTTCCGATGACGGCAACTCCGAGTGTCGCCCCGAGTTCCCGGGTGGCATCGTTGACCGCCGACCCGATGCCCGCCTTCGCGTTCGTCACGGCTCCCATGATCGACTCGGTGGCCGGGGCGCTCGTCAGTCCCATGCCCGAGCCGAGGACCAGCATCTGGCAGGCGATCTCGAGGTAGCTGGTTTCGACGCTGGCGGTGGAGATCCAGGCGTAAGCGACTGCCAGCAGGACGAGGCCTCCGCCGACCACGAACTTGGTGCCGAATTTCACGGCCAGCTGTGTTCCGACCACTGAAGAAATGGCAACCGAGGTAGCCACGGGTAGCAGCCTGACGCCGGTCTCGAACGGTCCGTACCCCTTCAGAAACTGGAAATACTGGGTGACCAGGAAGATGAAACCCGCCAGGGCGAAGAACGAAATGGTGACCGAGACCGAAGCAGCTGAGAAGCGCAGGTTCCTGAAGATCAGGATGTCGAGCATGGGGGAGGTGACGCGCTGCTCCCACCAGATGAAAATCGCTGCGACCACGGCTGAAGCGACCAGCAGGCCGATTGTCTGAGTGGATGCCCAACCTGCTTCCGGCGCCTCGATCAGCGCGAAGACGAGCAGGCCGACAGTGATGGTGGATAGTCCGAGACCGACCAGGTCGAGCCGTGGTGACTCGGGGTCGCGGGAGTCGGGCACGACCCAGGCGACCAATGAGATGGCGAGGATCGCAACCGGGATCTTCGCGAGGAAGGTGGCGGGCCACGAGAAGGATTCGAGCAGGGCGCCACCGATGATCGGACCGAGGGCGATCGCAATGCCGGTGCTTGCGCCCCAGAGGCCGATCGCCCGGGCACGTTCGCCCCGTTCGGTGAAGACGTTGGTAATGATCGAGAGCGTGGTGGGGAAGATGATCGCCGCTCCGACACCCATGACCGCCCGGGTTGCGATCAGGGCTTCGGTGCTGTCCGCGAGCGCCGCGGCGCCATTGCCGACGCCGTAGACCACCAGCCCGACGATGAGTGTCCTGCGCCTGCCGAACTTGTCTCCCAGACTCCCTGCCGCGAGCACGAGGGCAGCGAAGGTGAGGGTGTAGGAGTCAACTATCCACTGCAGGTCCCGGGTTGCTGCGCCGAGGTCCGTGACCAGGGTCGGCAACGTGACGTTGACCAGGGTCACGTCCAGATTGACGGCGAAAGCACAGAAGCAGAGGGTCGCCAGGACAAGTTGACGGCTTTTCATACTTTAGAAACATATAGTGATCACAACTGCTTAAGCAAGTGGTGCGCAATTCTGTGGGAGGTGCACTAGTCTGAAACATATGTCACATTTGCCACTTGTTGATTCGGTCTGGACCTCTCGAAGCAAAGGAGCGCTCGTCTTCGTGATCGCGGGGGCGATTCTTCTCGGGGCCGGATGCGGAGACGATGGCGATAGCGACTCCCGGCAAATCAATCTGATCGCGACCGAAAATCAGATCACCGAAATCGACAACGGCCCGGGCGGCCCGAGTGAAGGTGATTCGAACGTGTTTGCGAGTCCCCTCGAGGACGCGGACGGAGGTGCCGAAGCCGGGAATCTCTACGGCATCCAGACCACCGTTTCCCTCGGCGATCAGACCGAGGTAGTCCAGGGTTCGTTTACGTTCAAGCTGGAAGACGGGACGATCTCGGTTGGCGGCTTGAGCGAATACCAGAAGGGCGCCAACGCCCTGACCAAGGGCGAGGCCTTCGAACGTCCGATCATCGGGGGAACCGGCGCCTACAGCGGCGCTTCTGGTGTCGACACGACGACCCTCAACGCGGACGGACGATACGAACACGAGCTCGAGCTGGACGATTGATCACGGATAGAGTCGCCGGCATGCTGATCGCCACGCATAACGGGTCCTTCCATGCCGACGAGGTCTTCGCCATTGCGGCCATGAAGCTGTTGCCCGAACCGGTCGAGGTCCTTCGAACACGTGACCGCGAGGCTCTCGCCGAAGCCAACCTGCGAATCGACGTCGGCTTCAACCATGACCCGACCAGCGGCGATTTCGACCATCACCAGCGCGAGTTCGACCTGGCCCGGGACAACGGCATCGGTTACGCCTCCTTCGGCCTGATCTGGCGCGAATATGGTGCTCGCATCTGCGGCGATGCCGAAGTTGCCGACGCGGTCGAGCTGACGCTGGTTCAGCCAGTCGATGCCAACGACACCGGTCAGCAGATCAGCCAGTCCTTGATCGAGGGCATACGCCCGATGACCGTCAATGCCGTGATCGGTGGGTTCAACTCGCGATGGGACGAGGAGTTGAGCGAGGAACAGGAACGGGAGCGCTTCGATGCCGCGCTCGAGCTCGCCGGTGGAATACTCGAGCGCGAAATCGGCTCGGCGACCTCCGGACTGAAGGCGGTGCGTGTCGTACGCCAGGCAATTGCCGCCGCGAAAGACCCGCGCATCATCGACCTCTCACAAAATGTGCCGTGGAAGCAGGTCGTTGTCACCGAGGCGCCAGAAGCGCTCTTCGTGATCTATCCCAAACGGCAGGGTTTCGGGTTGGAAACGGTGCCCGAGGAGCTGGGCACGTTCGAAAACCGGCTGGACCTGCCGGCCGCCTGGGCCGGTCTCGAGAAGGAGGAGTTGGCCGAGTTGACGGGAGTCGCCGACGCGCTCTTCTGCCACGCGAAGCGTTTCCTGGTCGTTGCCGGGTCGCGCGAAGGTATCGAAGCCCTGGCATGCCTGGCTATCGACCAATAGGTCTAGGTAGTTGCGCGTTACAGCGGACGGATGAAGATCGAGAACTGTGTAACGACTTGGGAATGACATGAAAAACGATAGGTAGATGGCAATCTCGTATCTCTGACCCCTTTGTCTCCCTGGTTCGGATCCTTGATCATCAGGCGAAGGTGAAGGCCCTCCGGCAAAAAAGCTAGGCGTTGCGTACGGGACTACTGAGGCCGCAGCGGTAAGGGACATGCTCGAGATCCTCGAACGTCAGGGGTTGATCTGAGGGGCTAGGGCGCCCGCGGAGATGTTTGGGGTACCGACGGATACTGAAAAGTGTGGAGTGGCCTCGGAAAGCGCGTTTTGTGGCTTTCGAGTTGCCGAAAACTGGGCACACCAGAGGGTTAGACCAAGTGTGGCAACATGGAGAGATGGCATCTGCTTTGTGGTCGCCGATTGCATCTAACCGAGCCTCGGTTCGTGCCTCCATTGCCCGCGCCCTACGGGAAGGCGTTGCTACTGCGAACCAGAGGGCAGATTGGCTCGGAGCGGGTCCAGCAGAGGAGCCCGACTACGTTTTCTTTGTAATGCGCGCCCTCGTCCAGCGGCTGAACCAGCAACTGGGGCCCATTTTCAATGGCCACGGGCTAACGGCGTCGGTCAGTGGTGTCTTCTGCCACCAATCTCCTTACGTTGATCTGCTTCCACCAGTTTCTCTAGAAGAAGGGTGTGAGCTGGGTGACCTTCTTGTAGTCGCGCACTATCGCGGTCCTCACGAGGATGAGATCGTTTCGCTCTTACTACAAGCGAAGATGAAGAGTTTTCCAGATCCGTCAAACAGCGACCCACAATGGCGCCTATACAACGAATGGCCGAGATTTAAATGGAGGCATGATCCTGAATATGTGAGGTGGCCAAAGCCGTCCGGCCCGCATTTGGGGGCACAACATATGGTGTTGTATCCCGACGCTCGCATGGCTGCAAAGTGTCGTATGCCCGATCCGAGCGTTCCCTCGACGCTGGCCGCTGACGAGATCTGTGACGCGCTCGTAATTAAAAGCGGCCGCCGCATCAAGGGACGACTTGAAGCCCGGGCCGAACGGGGCGGAGGCTGGAGCGAGTTGGTCTGGGATCTGATCGATCAGACGGCACTGAAGGCACTGAACCGGGCCCGAACTGGGGTGGGGGAAGCGCCGCGGGTTTCGGGCACGGTTCCCCTGGCGAGGTGGGTAGACGTTCCGAAAATCTTCCTTCAGGCAACAGGCGACTCTCGGGACACAAAGTGGGCCGATCACCCGATGAGCGATGAAGACTACGTTGTTCCACCCTATCTGTACCTGGCGGATATGGATGATCAACCACCCAATGGCATATCCATGCTGATCATCGAAGTTGGGCCTAACAATGCGGACTAGCGGGGACAACGAATGAAGAAGGCTGAAAGTCGGCATTGAGATCGATGAGCTTCAGAAGAAGGTCCGATCTGGTGTCAAGAATTGAGTCCGAGACGGAGGAAGACATCGCGAACGCAAGACGCAGGAGAAA
>JBPPMI010000230.1:0-3809 GCA_051305975.1 Solirubrobacterales bacterium | reverse complement strand
CAAGGAAGCCCACGCCCAGGATGCCGCCACGACCGTCGCCGAACTGCCCGATCTTGCGGGCTACGACGTGCGCTACGAAGCCCTGCTGCTCGCCCGCTGATACAACGGCGGCATGGACGCGCTGCGGCTGGCGAACGCGATCATCGTCGATCCCCGCCATGGTCGAAGCGGAGTCGGCGACCTGTTCCTGCGGGACGGCAAGGTAGTCGCATCATTTGACGATACCGTGCCGCACCGCACGATCGACCTCACCGGTTGCGTGGCGATGCCCGGCGGCATTGACCTGCACTGCCACATCGCCGGGCCGAAGGTCAACCACGCCCGCCGGTTGCGGCCGGAAGACCGCCGCGAATCCTCGCACTCCCGCACCGATCTCCTGCGTTCCGGCACCGGCGGCAGCACGCCCTCCTCGTTCGTCACCGGCTACCTCTACGCCGGCCTCGGCTACACCACCGCCTTCGATGCCGCCATCGCACCGCTCGGCGCACGGGCCACCCATGCCGAGTTCCACGACGTTCCAGTGGTCGACAAGGGCTTCTACGTCCTGATCGGGAACAACCGCTATGCGATGGAACAGATCTCGCTTAAAGAGCACGAACGCCTCGAAGCCTTCTGCGGATGGCTGTTGAACGCCACCGGCGGCTATGCGCTCAAGATCGTGAACCCCGGCGGAGTCGAGACGTGGAAACAGGGGTCGAACGGACCGACCGGTTTGGACGACGCCATCCCCGGCTTCGCCACCACCCCGCGGGGCATCGTGCGATCCTTGGCGAAGGCAGCTGATGAACTCAAACTTCCACATCCCGTTCACATACACTGCAACCAGCTCGGCATGCCCGGCAACTGGGCGACCACGCTGGAAACGATGAAGGCCGTGGAAGGCCATCGCGCCCACTTCACCCACATCCAGTTCCACAGCTACGGTGGCGGCCCGGACGACCAAGGCACTTTCTGCAGCAAAGTGCCGATCCTCTCCGAGTACGTGAATACCCATCCGAACCTCACCGTCGATGTCGGGCAGGTGGCCTTCGGCGAAACCACCAGCATGACCGGCGACGGTCCGCTCGGGCACTACCTGCACCGCGTGACCGGCCGGAAATGGTTCAACGCCGAGACCGAGTGCGAGGGGGGCTGCGGCATCGTGCCGATCACCTACCGCGAGAAGTCGTTCGTCCACGCGTTGCAATGGGCCATCGGTCTCGAATGGTACCTGCTCGTCACCGATCCTTGGCGGATCGCCATGAGCACGGACCATCCGAACGGCGGCGCGTTCACCGCGTACCCTGACATAATCGCGCTGCTGATGAATCGAGAATACCGTCGCGAACGTTTGAAACGCCTGCCTCCGAAGGTGTTGGAGCGTTGCATGCTCGCCGATCTTGACCGCGAGTATTCAATGGAAGAAATCGCCGTCATAACCCGCGCGGCACCTGCACGGATGCTCGGCCTGGAAGCGAAGGGGCATCTCGGAGTCGGTGCGGATGCGGATGTCGCGGTCTATTCGGCGAACCCCGACCGCCGCGCGATGTTCGAGCTTCCCCGCTATGTCATCAAGGCTGGCGAGGTGATCGTGGACGATGGCGAAATCCGCCGCGTGCCGTTCGGCCCGACGCTCTGCGCCGAGCCGCGATACGATACCGGCGTCGTTCCCGGACTGCGCGATTGGTTCGAAACGAACTACTCGCTGGCGTTCGACAACTACTCGATCGGGAGCGACTGCTTCCCGCGCGGAAAGGTGGTGGTGCCGTGAAGCTGATCCTGGCGATCATTCCGCCTTCCAAGCTCGACGCCGTGAAGGAAGCGCTCAGCAAGGTCGAAGTCTTCCGCCTAACCGTGGTGGATGTGCAGGGCTTCGGCCGGCAAAAGGGGCAATCCGAGGTCTATCGCGGCCACGAGTTCACGGTGAACACCCTGCGCAAGGTACAGTTGCAGATCGCGGTGAACGAGGACTTCGTGGAGCCGACGGTGAACGCGATCATCGGCGCGGCCCGCACCGGCGCGGAGGGCCGCATCGGCGACGGCAAGATCTTCATCCTGCCGCTCGTGGACGTGTACCGCATCCGCACCGGCGAACGCGGGCCGGAAGCGATCTGATCGAGTTTCAGGTTTCATGTTTCAGAGTTTCAAATCCTCCGAAAAACTCTGAAACTTCAAACCTGAAACTAACTGAGCGACCAAGGCTTGCGGTACTCGCGGCTCACCATCTTGGCGGTTTCCGGATCGCCGACGATCTCTTCCTTCACCGGATCCCACGTCAGCTTTTTGCCGGTGCGCACGGCGATGTTCCCGAGGTGGCACACGGTCGCCGAGCGGTGGCCGATCTCGACGTCGCAGACGGGCAGTTTCCGGGTCTTGATGCACTCCAGCCAGTCCTTGTGGTGGCCGGCGCTCGCATACAGCTTCACATCGCCGGTCGGCAACTTGAACGGATCCTCGACCTTCTCGCCGTTCAGCGTCACTTCGATCTTGCCGCGCTTCACGTAGATCACGCCCTTGTCGCCTTGGAAGGTCACGCCGCCGGGGTGACCCCCCTTGCCGAGGGTACACGATACGGGGACGCCCTTTGCGTAGGTGTAGGTGATATTCGCCGTCTCGGGTGTTTCGAACCATTGGTTCTTGTTGAACGTGGCCGTCCCTTCGATGCTCGTCGGGCCGCTGTCGTCCATGCCGAGGCCCCACTGGGCGATGTCCAGGTCGTGGGCGCCGAAGTTCGTCTGCTGACCGCCGGAGTAGTCCCAGAAGAAACGAAAGAGGTAATGGACGTGCTTCTCGTTGTAAGGATGTACCGGAGCCGGTCCTTGCCAGAGGTCGTAGTCGAGTTCGGCTGGGGGCGCGGAATCGGGCACCGGCATCTTGGCTCGGTCCACCCAGTTCGGCCCCGGCAAGCCGACGAGAACCTTGGCGACTTTGCCGATCGCCCCGTTGCGGACGAGTTCGCACGCCTTCAGGAACTCCTTGGAGGAACGCTGCATGCTGCCGGTCTGCACAATCCGCTTGTTCGTGCGGGCCGCATTGACCATCGTCCGCCCCTCGGCGATGAAGAGAGTCAGCGGCTTCTCGCAGTACACGTCCTTCCCGGCCTGGCAGGCATGCACGGTCTGCAGCGCGTGCCAGTGGTCCGGCGTCGAGATCAACACCGCGTCGACATCCTTGTTTTCAAGCAGCTTGCGATAGTCGGCGTACGTCGCGGCCTCCGGCACCGCCTTGGCAAACTCCGCGACGCGCCCGCTGTCCACGTCGCAGATCGCCACGACGTTCTTCTTGACCCCGCCTAGGTTCACCTTGCCTTGGGCGCCGACACCGATCATCCCGATGCGGATCTTTTCGCTGGGCTTCTCGTCCGCCGCGAACGCGGTGCGGTAGATGGACGCGGGCAGTGTGAGGATCGCCCCGGCGACGAGGCTTTCGCCGAGGAACTGGCGGCGCGTGGTCATGGCGAAATCCGGAAGGAGAGGGATGTCCCGTCATCGTAGCGGGCTTCGTACCCTGACGATATGGCCGACCGCTTTTTCACCGACCAGCCGCTCTCGCCCGGCGAACTCGACCTCGACGGCGCGGAGGCCCACCACCTCGCCGCCGTCCGTCGCTTTGCCCCCGGCGACCGCGTCACGTTGTTCAATGGCGATGGCGGCGAGTACCCGGCCGAGGTCGTCGGAGTGTCTAAGCGCGCGGTATCGCTGATGGTGAAGGAACGGATCGAAGCGAACCGGGAATTGCAACACCAGTTTGTGATTGCGTCGGCGTTGCCGAAGGGGGATCGGCTCGATTTCCTGCTGGAAAAGCTCGTCGAACTCGGAGTGACGACGTTC
>JBPPMI010000229.1:0-3665 GCA_051305975.1 Solirubrobacterales bacterium | reverse complement strand
GCCGTGGTCAGGCCGTTGTGTCCGCCACCGACCACGATCGCGTCGTAGCTCGAAGACATCGAGTCGCGATTCGGGTCAGAGGTGGCGCTGTCCGTGGGTTTGGCGGCGGTCTCCATGGGCCGAGAATAACTAAAAGTGCGGTTGACTACAAGGTCAACAAGTGAGATCAGGCCATAGACTGTGTCAATGACGGGAGAGAGAAGCAACGGAGAAAAGGTCGGTCACGACGAACTGCAGAAGCTCGCGAAGCAGCACCTGATGCTGCATTTCTCGGACATGACTGCGTACGACGACGCCGACATGACGATCATCGAGAGGGGAGAGGGCATCCACGTCTTCGACCAGAACGGTGACAAGTACATCGACGGACTCTCCGGCCTCTATTGCGCCGCGCTCGGCCACTCGCACGGCGACGAAATCGGTGCCGCGGCCCACGAGCAGATGAAGACTCTCCCGTATTCGTCGAACTGGACCGTGGCGCACCCGCCTTCGATCGAGCTCGCCGCCCGGATCGCCGACCTCGCCCCGGAAGGGATGAACCGCGTGTTCTTCACCTCGGGAGGATCCGAGTCGGTCGAGGCCGCCTGGAAGATGGCGGTCCAGTGGCAGCAGGCCCGCGGCGAGCCCCACCGCCGCAAGGTGATCGCGCGCAACAACTCGTACCACGGGGTCACGATGGGCGCCCTTTCTTTCACCGGCATTCCGTACTGCCGCACCCCGTTCGAGCCCCTCGGCGTGCCGACCGTGCACGTCAGCAACACCGGCGCCTACCGCCACCCCGACGGAGCCGACGAAGCGGCCCACACCGCGGCGCTGCTCGCCGAGATCGAGGCGACCATCGAATTCGAGGACGCCTCGACCATCGCCATGCTGATCGCCGAACCGGTCCAGAACGCCGGCGGC
Organism: Solirubrobacterales bacterium; assembly: GCA_051305975.1. Lineage (GTDB taxonomy): Bacteria > Actinomycetota > Thermoleophilia > Solirubrobacterales > 70-9 > 67-14. The sequence continues at coordinate 2,762 of JBPPMI010000229.1, read as the reverse complement.
TGTTTCACCCCGCCCGCCGGTTACTGGCAGGGGCTGCGCGAGATCTGTGACCGCCACGGCATCCTGCTCTGCTCGGACGAGGTGATCTGCGCCTTCGGCCGGATCGGCGAATGGTTCGGCGGCCAGGCCTTCGACTACGTGCCCGACATGGTCACCTTCGCCAAGGGCCTCACCGGTGCCCACTTCTCGATGGGCGGGGTGCTGATGAGCGACAAGGTCGCCGAGCCGTTCTTCGACGGCCGTGCCAGCTACAACAACGGTTACACGTTCGGCGGCCATCCGGTCGGATCCGTCGTCGCCCTGAAGACCCTCGAAATCATGGAGCGCGAGAACGTTCTCGAGAACGTGTCTGCCAACCACCCTGTGGCCGAAGAGGCACTGAACGGGCTGCGTGACATCCCATTGGTTGGTGACGTCCGCGGCATGGGTCACTTCTGGGCGCTGGAGATCGTTCGTGATCAGGAGACGAAGCAGCCGTTCGACGGCCCCGACGCCGAGGAACTCTTCAAGGACGTGCTCACCGAGGCGCTCTTCGAGAGAGGACTGATCTGCCGGCTCGACGACCGGGCGGACCCGATAATCCAGATCGCCCCGCCGCTGGTCAGCGAACCCGAGCTGTTCCCTGAGATCGCCGGCATCCTGCGCGAAGGACTCGAGATTCTGAACGACAGGGTGAGCAACCAGCCGGTCGCAACAGGCTCACAGGCGGCCTCAACAAGCCCCATCTGATTCGGGAGTCTGAACTAGGAGTTTCCCGGGGGCCGTCTGTGCTGTGCCGCGAATTCATCGAGTCGCGCCAGAATCTCAATCGCCTGCCAAACACGATTCCGAACTTTCTTAGTGCTTTCCTTGAGGGTGCCTGCGTCGACGAGCTTGTCGATCGACGTTTGCGCAGCAACCTTGGAGATGCCTAGGGAGTCTGAAACAAAGGCTGTATTTACAACAGGCTGGCTGATCAGAAGGTCGTTCAAACGCCAGACGGCCGAGTCGGTCCGGGCCTTGACTCGCGAAGCACTTTCATTCCTCAGCATTTCGAGGTCCCGTACCAGGCCACGACCTTCGGTGGCCGCGTACTGAGCGGCTCGATTGAATTCCGAGAGAATGGGGGCCGCGTCACCCTCGCGGTAGGCCGTGAGTGAATCGAAGTACCTGTCGACGTCCACCAACAGGCCGGCTGAGAGGGGAACGGTCGTCCGTTTGGTCAAATCGCTTCCTTTCATCATGGCCTGTACCAATGCTCGCCCGGTGCGCCCGTTTCCGTCTGTGAAGGGATGAATGGTCTCGAATTGTGCGTGAGCGATTGCAATTTGAGCCAGGCTGGGAACGTCGACGCGTTGGCAGAAGGCGACAAGATCCTCCATCGCTCCCGGCAGGCGTTCGTGGAAAGGAGGTATGAAGTCGGCGAGATGGGGACCAATTCCTGATCCGCCGATCCAGACTTGCTGATGGCGAAGCTTGCCGGCATCGGGATCGACCGATTCGAGCAGGTGGCGGTGCATGTCCAGAATGGTTTCGGTCGAAACACTCTCGGCCAGATTTGTCGCTGCGGCCAGCGCATGGACGTTGGCGGTGACCAGTCTGGCGTTCGTGGAGGCAAGCTCCCCCAACTCCGCGAGTGCCAGCTGGCGAGCCCCGACCGTGAGATTTTCGATTTGTGATGATGACGCGCTTTCAGTTCGCAGTAGAACGGATGCCATCGGTGCCGGTTCTGGTGAATCGGTTCCCCACTCGCGGGCGACGAATTCGTCGAACCGGACAAGCTGTTGGGTGGCTTCGTCAGCGTCGCTCAATACTTCGCTCGACAGATTGGCTACTGGGTCCAGATTTGCGATGCTGGCTGGAATGGCCGCCCAATAGGGACCAGTGTGCTTGCGAATCGCATTGCGGCCTGCATAGTTTTCGCTGGGCACCCAATGATGCTTCTCGTATTCCAGGCTTTGTAGCAGCGACTTTTGCGAGTTTTCGGTTGCCATTGATCCTTTACTGGGTTTATCTATAAGCAAAGGATAATATATAAACTTTGCTTATTCAAGATCGAAGCAAAGGGTAGTAGCGATAAGCCCGAGCATCGCATTGGTGATAGCCGTCGCGAGGACTTTTGGCGATAGCGTCCGCCGCGATGGCTCCCGACGGGTCGGCGATCACCGGGTTCAGCTCGATCAGGCTTAATCCCTCTTCGACCAGGAGCTCTCCGACCTTCGAAGCCAGGTCGGCCACCGCTTCGAGATCGACCGGTTCCGTCCCCCGGGCACCCTCAAGGACGGGCGCTCCCCTGAGTCCGAACAGCGCCTCCCGGACCCGGTCGGGACTCGCGGGAAGCGGGATCACCGCGGCGTCCTCGAAGGCTTCGGTCCAGATTCCGCCCAGACCCACGACCAGGTTCGGCACAACCGAGCCGCTCCCGGCCGAGACGATCAGCTCGGCCCCCGGCGGAACCATCGCTTCGACCAGGAGCTCGGCGTTCGCGGCCGCCGGCAGGGCGATCAGCCGCCGGCAGGCCTCGGCCAGTCCGGTCTCGTCTTCGACCCCGAGGATTACCGCCCCGAGGTCGGACTTGTGCTGGATGTCCGGGCCACTCAGCTTGAGCGCGACCGGGTAACCGATCGCCTCGGCCGCACCGAGACACTCGGTTTCGTCGCGGACGGTCCGGCCCTCGGGGACGCTCACGCCGCGTTGTGCGAGCAGAGCCTTGACTTCGGCCTCGCCGAGCCACCCGCCACCCGCCGGGACGGCCCGGCGGGCCGTCGCCACCACCTCCCGGA
>JBPPMI010000228.1:0-7178 GCA_051305975.1 Solirubrobacterales bacterium | reverse complement strand
GGCGACGATAGACGGTCTCGGCGGCGGCACCTCCATCGGACCGAACGGGATCGGCGAGATTCGCGGCACGCCGACGATCGTCGCTCCGCGCAAGGTGGTCCACAACGTCGAGATCGCCGATCGGCTCTGGGAAAAGTCCGTGGAGCTGACCGGCGTCGACTATGACTTCGGCCAGGCGGCAGTCACCGCCTGACCGCGGGCGGAGTTACCGCCTGAGGGAGATCCTCAGGTTCCGCTTCTCCGTGTTGCCTGAGTTGGCGTTCGCCGTCAGGTAGATGTTCACCGCGCCGGACTTGCGCCTGAGGAGCCGGTTCCGGATCGCGTTCGGCACCCTGACTCCGTAGAGAGCGGTCTTACCGGCGGCGATGCGGTTCTGACCGAGCACCTGGACCGATACGACCTTGCCGCGTGACCGGGCTTTACCGGACCGCTGGCTGATCGTGCAGGGCGAGTTGCGACAGGTCACCTTGACCATGTTCAGGCGCGCGCTGCTCGTGACCCGCACCTGATCGGTCGTCTTGTTGATCTTCGGCTTCGCGGTCCCGCCGGAAGGCCCGGTCGGACCGGTGTCACCGGTGGGTCCGGTGCTGCCGGTCGATCCGATCGGCCCGGTCGAGCCGGTACCACCGGTCGCGCCAGTACTACCGGTCGAACCTGTTCCTCCGGTGGCCCCCGTGCTGCCCGTCGATCCGGTTGAACCGGTCGATCCGGTGCTGCCGGTCGGTCCGATCGGTCCGGTCGAGCCAGTGGCACCGGTCGCGCCTGTCGAACCCGTCCCTCCTGTCGCTCCGGTACTGCCGGTGGAACCGACTTCGCCGGTGTCGCCCGTCGCCCCGGTGGGACCGGTAGGGGACTCCGCACCGGTGCCGCTCAGGTCGACTTCACGCCAGCCACCGTCGAGTTCCAGCGTGTCCGTTTTCAGTCCGACTGAAAGCGGTTCGAAACCGACGCCGACACCACAGATATGGCCCGGCAGGAGAATGACGTTGGAACACTCGTCGTTTGCGACCGACAGGGCGAAGTCCGTTCCCGTCTGGAGGCTCGAACCGCCGACGATCTGAGGCAGAACGTAGTTGTCGTTCTGCAGGTAGAGCATGTCGGTTCCGGGATCGTCATCGAGATACCGGGTACCGACGTCACGGGTGTAGCCGCCGATCACCCTCGGGGCGAAAGCGAACAGGGTGATGCGCTGAGTGCCGCCGGTCTCGATACCCCAGACATTTCCTGTCCGGTCAGCGGCTACGTGATGAAGTCCGTTGAACTGACCATTTCCGGAGCCGGACGCACCGATCGTCTCAATCGGGTTGCCCGACGAATCGAACTCCTTGATCGTCTGGGACGCGTCAGCGACGTAGACGTTCCCTTTTTCACCGACGTCCACGTCGGTGGGCACGTTGAAGCCAGACCCGAAGGAGGCATCGATCACGGTCCCGTCAGGCTGATAGACACCCACGGCGTTCTGCGTCGGGCGAACTACGTAGACGCGTCCGTCCTCGCCAACGTCGATCGAAGAAGCACCGGGTACGCTGGTCGGCCAGGCTCCCAGGTTGCCGTCCTCGATATCGAAGACCGTGACGCTGTCGTTGAACTCGCTCGTGACGTAGACCCGCCCTTCGGGTCCGAAAGCCACACCGCTCGGCGCTGACACGAGGTAGTCGGTGTCGAGCGTGAGATCGCTTCGGTAGATCGCAAGGGTGTTGGATTCCGTATCGATGACGGCGAGCCAACCACGCCGGTCCGCGGACACTGCGTCGGCTCCTCCCGGGAAACCCGCGGCGCCGACCTGCAGCCCGAGTGACTGCCCGTCCGCACTGAAGCCGAAGATGCCGTTGCTGGTGCTCACGTAGATGTCCCCGTTCCGGCCCTCGTCGATGCTCTTCTTGGTTCCGTTCGCGTAGTTCCCGCTCCCGGTCCAATTCGAGTAGTAGCGGTGGGTGTCGGCCTGGGCGACCGTCGGAAGCAGAAGGCAGAGTGCGGCGAGCAGAGCGAGCTTGAAAGCTTTCAAGAAGATTCCCCTAACGTCTGAGTGGTTCCCTGGCGAAATATAAGGCCCCAACCCGCCGTTGCCGCCTCTGGCATTGATCCCTGTATATACAGGTGGGTGCCTACCTCCTATCCCGCGGGGGACGTGGAGAGATCGGCTCCCGTGCCGTTGATGTTGGGTCAATTTATGAGACGGCTCACGAACGGGTTCGGGCCTTGGCTCAACCTACCACCCAGGGGCGGCGGGGTCCACAGGAATAAGGATCGGGTCCTGGCGTCTTGGTCCACGCTGCGCGCGGATACAAGGCGGCGAGACCCTAAAGATCGAGGCCGGAAATGAGCTCTTCGGCTTCGGACCATTTGCCCGGGGGCACCTGGAGGTTGATGTCGCCGCGGTCGAAGCGGTCGAGTTCCCAGTCGGACGTCAACTCCGCCTCGATGCCGTGCTCCCGCAGGACGTCCCGCCAGGCGAGTCCGGTCTGGAGATCCTCGAACTCGTGGACGATCTCCCAGTCATCGAACCGGGGGTCTCCGATCTGGATCCGGTCCTGACCGGTTCCGAAAGTGGACACCTTCTGCTTGAACCGGTCGAACAGGCTCATCAGGTCACGCCGAAGCTGGTTTGGACGGCTTCCTGAGGCTGATGCCGACGTCGCGGAGCTGAATCTCTCTGACCTCGGAGGGCGCTCCGGTGAGCGGATCGCCGCCGGACGCGGTCTTCGGGAAGGCGATCACGTCGCGGATCGAATCGGCCCCGGCGAGCAATGCCGCAAAGCGGTCGACGCCGTATGCGATGCCACCGTGCGGCGGGGCGCCGTACTTCAGGGCTTCGAGCAGGAACCCGAAGCGTTCCTGCGCGTCTTCGTCGGAGATGCCGAGCGCGCGGAACACGGCGGCCTGAAGTTCGGGCTTGTGGATACGGATCGACCCACCACCGATCTCGACGCCGTTCCAGGTGAGGTCATAGGCCTCGGCGCGAGCCTCTCCCGGGTCCTCCGGGTCGAACTCGCCCTTCGGAGCGGTGAATGGATGGTGGAGTGCGTCCCAGCGGTCTTCGTCGTCGTTCCAGTCGAAGAGCGGCCAGTCGACGATCCAGCAGAAGTTGTTGCCGGCGTCTGCCGGAATCAGGTCCCAGCGTTCCGCCAGGCGTGTGCGGAGGCCACCGAGGATGCCGGCGACCACTGCGGGCTGGTCGGCGGCGACCAGCATCAGATCGCCCTCTTCGGCCCCCATGGCGGAGTTGAGCCCGGACAGTTCTTCGGCCGACAGGAACTTGGCGATCGGGGCGCGCCACCCGTCACCCTCGCGGAAGGCCCACACGAGGCCCTTGGCGCCGAGTTCCTTGGCGTCGTCGATCAATCCGTCGAGCTGGGCCCGCGAGAGCTCCCGCTGCCCGAAGTTGATGCCGCGCACCGATCCGTCGGACTCGATCACGCCACCGAAAGCCTTGAACTCGGTCCCGCGGAGGATCTCGGTGAGGTCGGTGATCTCGTATCCGTAGCGCAGGTCGGGCTTGTCGGAGCCGAAGCGGCCGATCGCTTCGTCGTAACCCATGCGCTGGAACGGGACTTCGATCTCGATCCCCATCTCGCCGAGCAGGTGACTGATCAGCTTTTCGTTGAGACTGATCACGTCTTCGCCGTCGACGAACGACATTTCGATGTCGAGCTGGGTGAAGTCGGGCTGGCGGTCGGCTCGCAGGTCCTCGTCGCGGAAGCAACGCGCGATCTGGAAGTACCGCTCGAAGCCGGAGACCATCAGCAGCTGCTTGAAGAGCTGCGGCGACTGCGGCAGCGCGTAGAACGAATTCCGCTGGAGGCGACTGGGCACGAGGAAGTCACGGGCGCCTTCGGGCGTCGAGTTCGTGAGGATCGGGGTCTCGATCTCGAGGAAGCCTTCATCGTCGAGGAACCGGCGCATCGCCGTGGTCAGTTTGTGGCGGAGCTTGATCGCCGTCTGCATCTGCTCGCGGCGGAGGTCCAGGTAACGGTGCTTGAGGCGTGCTTCCTCGCCCACTTCACCGTGGAAGCCTTCGATGGCAAACGGCGGCGTCTCGGATTCGGCCAGGACTTCGATCCCGGCGACCTGGAGTTCGAGCTTGCCCGTCGGTAGTTCGAGGTTGACAGTCTCGGGGTCGCGGTTGACTATCTTGCCGGTCACGGAGACCACGTACTCGGAGCGGAGGCTGTGGGCTAGATCGTGGGCGTCGCCGGCGGTGTCGGGATGGAAGACGAGCTGGACGATCCCCGTCCGGTCCCGCAGGTCGATGAAGATCAGCCCGCCGTGGTCACGGCGGCGATGCACCCAGCCGGCGAGGCGTACTTCCTGACCGACGGCGTCCTCGAGCACCTGGCCGCACCAGGTGTCGCGGAAGGAGTTGGGGCTGAGAGCTGGGGCGTCCACATCCATGGACGCCCCATACTTTCAGGAATTCAGGCCGGTACCCTGCTCGGGGTTACTTGATCCTGATCTTGATGGCGCTGGTCTTCTGCGCCGCGTTCGTCGAGGTCATGACGACCTTGAGCTTGAACAGCTTCTTCTTCGCCTTCTTCCTGGCCCTGAACTTGAACTTGACAGTCTTGCTGGCGCCAAGTGTGCCGACCGTCTTGCAGAACTTGCCGACCTTCTTGATCGCCTTCTTGGCCTTCTTGCCGGGCTGGACGCAGACCTTCACGGCGGTCGCGGCCCCGGTGCCGGTCGAGGTGACCTTGACGGAGACGGCCTTGGCCTTCTTGCCGCGCTTCAGCTTCAGCGGCTTCGGCTTGATCGACGTGAACTTCACCGCGAACGTCGGTTCCGGCGGCGGGGGCTCTTCGTAGTACTGGACCGCACCGATGTCGCAGGCGCCGGCAGGACGGGCACGCCCGTTCTGGTCGGTGGCCGGGCAGGCATCGGCCGGAACGTCACCGGCCGCGCCGGCGCCGATCGCCGGGCTGCCTTCGAGCAGCGCGTGCGTCGGGGTCTGACCTCCGTTGTCCGTGAGCGGGGCCAGCAGCGGATCGGTCACGACCTTGTTGGTGGGCGGGTTGAAGCCCGTCAGGCAGTTTCCAACCGAGAACGGCTGGACCTGCATCGTGTACCGCGGGAAGTAGAACGGGTCGCTGTCGCAGTCCGGACCCTTTCCGGCCGGTGCGATGTTGGCCGCGTTGATCGTGTTCAGCAGGTTGATGCTCGTGGCACCCCCGTCAGCGAACCCGCCACCCTCGCCGTTGCCGTTCAGCTCGGCGTCAGCGACGTTCTTCGTGAGCGTCGAGCTCTTGGAGTTGAACACAGCACCGCCCGGGATGTAGACACCACCGCCGCTGCCGTTGGCTTCGTTACCGGAAAGGGTGCTGTTGACGATCGTGACGTTGTTGTAGTCAGCGATGCCGCCACCCTGGTAGTTGGTCCGGTTCCCGGAGATGGTGCTTCCCTGGACGGTGAGAGTGCCGGTGGAGTTACGAATCCCGCCGCCGTCCTCGATGGCGGTGAGCTGACCGTTCATGATCTGCTGGCTGTTGATCGAGAGCGAACTGTTGCCCTGCTGGTCGTAGACCCGGTCGAGGGCGTTGCCGTCGACGACGACCTTTGCCTGATCGTTCTCGGGCCTGAGCGTGAGGGCATCAGTGCCGACGACGTCGAAGTCACCGGTCACGTTGGCGTTCTCTTCGGACCCGGCACGGGTGATCTTGTAGGTATCGGCCGGAAGCGCGATCTCGTCGGCGCCCGCACCCGCGGCGCAGCCGCCGAAAGTCGCGTTCGTCTGAGCGGCCGTGATGGCCTCGCGGAGCGAACAGGTCGCCGGTGAACTGTTGTATTCGTCGGCCGCGGTCGAGACGTTGATCGTCACTGCGTTCGCGACCGGCACGACCAGGAGCATCGCCACCATGGTCATCAGAGGAATCAGAAACCTTTTCACTGGACCCCAAACCTTTCGTTTCATCTGTTGCGATGAAGGATAACCCCGCCGCCCAGGCTTTTGTTGGTTTTCAGGGGTTCAACGGATGAGATGACGAAAACTTACGGTGGCCCGCAAAATATTCCGATCTGTGGGGTCGGCCTAGCCGTCGTGCCGGACGATCTCCAGGACTTCGGTCGGAGTGACATCACGATCCTCATCTTCCCCGTGGCTCCGCATGCGACTGGCGCCGCTCTCTTCGAGCGTCAATACGTTCTTTGCCTTCACCCGGTTCGCCTGCTTCAGCTGGCCCTTCATACTGCGGCCCGCGAGGTCGATTTCGACCGAAAGCCCCTGGTGCCGGAACTCGGCCGCGAGCGCCATCGCCTTGGCCTGCTGCTCCGGTCCCGCGACCGCGATGAACAGGTCGATGCCCGGCATCTCGACTTCTTCGTCGAGGGCGAGCAGGATGCGTTCGATGCCCGCCGCCCAGCCGACTGCCGGGGTCTCCGGTCCGCCGAGCTGCGCGATCAGGCCGTCGTAACGCCCCCCGCCACCGATTTCGGACTGAGCGCCGAGGTGGCTGCATACGAAGGAGAAGATCGTGCGGGTGTAGTAATCGAGTCCGCGCACCAGGGTCGGGTCGACCACGTACTCGACCGAAGCTGCCCCGAGCAGTTCCCGGACCTCGGCGAAATGTTCCACATCTTCGGTGGAGAGGTGGTCCAGCAGGTGCGGCGCATCCTGCATGACCCCCTGGGTGCCTTCGTCATCGGAGTCGAAGGCGCGGAGCGGATTGATCTCGATCCGCTCGCGCACATCATCCGATAGTTCGTCCGAACGCGAACGGAGGTGGGCCTTCAGCTCGTCGAGGTACGCCGCGCGGGCCTCGAGAGAACCGAGGCTGCCGAGCTTCAGCTCGACACCGGGTACACCGAGTTCTTCGACCAGGTCGCTGAGGAGGCTTATCACCTCGACGTCGGCAAGCGGAGAATCGGAACCGATCGCTTCGGCGCCGATCTGGTGAAACTGGCGGTAACGCCCTGCCTGCGGGCGTTCGTGGCGGAAGAACGGTCCGGCGTAGGCGAGCTTTACCGGCTGGGGCAGCTTGTGCATGCCGTGCTCGACGTACGACCGGCAGATCGGGGCGGTGCCTTCCGGCCGGAGGGTCAGGCTGCGGCCGCCCTTGTCCTCGAAGGTGAACATCTCCTTGCGGACGATGTCGGTGGACTTTCCGACCCCGCGTTCGAACAGGGCAGTGTCCTCGAAGGCCGGAGTGGCGATCGCCCGGTAGCCGGCCCGCCCGAATATCTCGCGG
>JBPPMI010000227.1:0-2938 GCA_051305975.1 Solirubrobacterales bacterium | reverse complement strand
CGGCCGCGGGCGTTCAACCGGTCGCGGCTAGATTCGTTCGCCGGGACGGTCCGCAGTCCCCGGGTCTGGTTGAAGAGGATCTCCTCGGCACAGCGGCGGTGCCAGTGGGAATGCTCGGTGCCGCCGGTCCGGCCGATGTACTGGACGACGACGTGTTCGTCGCCGACTTCGATCGAGTCATAACACCCCTGGCACTTGTAGAACTTTTGCGAAATCGAGCGGATGATCCAGATCTCGTCACCGTCTTCGGTGTGACCGGTGAGGCTCTGACGGCGATTTGGCAATCCTGAGAAGGAATTCATAAAACCCTGCACTTAGAAGGGAAACGAGGCGGGGGGGCGAAATGGACGGCGTGAGCACAGTGACCGCCGATACCAAGACCCTGTCAACTTACATCCAGGACAGGATCGACGAATTTTCCCGTTCCCAGAAGGATGTGGCCCGGTACATCGTCGATCACCTCGACGAAGCCGCTTTCCTCACCGCTGAGGAACTGGCCCGGCGGGCGGGAACCTCGTCTTCGACGGTCGTCCGTTTCTCACAGGCTCTCGGCTTCGAGGGCTACCCCGAACTTCAGAACTCGGCGATCGAGGAATACCGTGCGACGGTGGGCGGCGGCAACGAGACCGCCGGAGGACGCATGCTCTTTTCCTTCGATCACTCCGAGTTCGAAGCCTCGCTCGGCACCGATCACGCCAATCTCGAAGAGACGGCGAGGAAACTTGACCAGGAGCAGATCGACGGCGCCGTGGCTGCCCTTGCTGCCGCCAACCAGGTAGTGATCGTCGGTACCGACCAGATGGCGTTCTTCGCCAGTTACCTCCGTCACACCCTGAGCCTGCTCGACATCCGCGCCGAGATCGTCACCTCCACGGCCGGACCGTCACTCCAGCGCCTGGGCCGGATCGACCCGGACACACTGCTAATCACCCTTTCCGCCGGCCGCTCGCACCCGTTGCTCGCCCGCGCCATGAAACTCGCCGAGCACCGCGAGGCCCGCACGCTTGCGATCGCGGACGCAACCCTCTCCGACGCCGTCAAGAAGGCTGACATGAGCCTCTATTACTCGTCGAACAGCCCGTCTTTCCTCCGATCGAACACCGCGCTCATGGCTTTGGTCCACGCGCTCGCCCATGGGGTCTACTCCCGTGACGAAGACGCACACAAGGACCGCATCCGGGCGTACAAACTGAAGTAACGGCGGCGCGACGAACAAGGAACGGGTCCTGACGTCTTCCTCCACGCTTCGCGCGGAGGGAAGGCGGCGAGACCCTTTATGCTGGAGAGCGATGGCTGAAGAAGCGACATTCCGAGTAAAGACCGGCCTGGCAGAGATGCTCAAGGGCGGTGTGATCATGGACGTGGTCAACGCTGATGAAGCAAAGATCGCGGAAGACGCAGGGGCATGCGCAGTAATGGCCCTCGAACGCGTACCGTCGGACATCCGGCGTGATGGTGGCGTGGCCCGCATGTCCAACCCGAAGATGATCAAGGAGATCCAGGCCACGGTCTCGATCCCGGTCATGGCCAAGGTGCGGATCGGCCACATCGCCGAAGCCCAGGTGCTGGAGTCGCTCAACATCGACTTCATCGACGAGTCCGAGGTCCTGACCCCGGCCGACGAGTTCAACCACGTCGACAAGTTCGAGTTCAAGGCTCCGTTCGTCTGCGGCGCTACCAACCTCGGTGAAGCGCTTCGCCGGATCGGCGAAGGCGCCGCGATGATCCGCTCGAAGGGCGAGGCCGGCACCGGCAACATCGTCGAGGCCGTCCGCCACATGCGGGAAATCACCTCTGGCATCCGTCATCTCGGCACGCTCAGCTCGATCGAACTGCCGACCGCCGCCAAGAACCTCCAGGCGCCACTCGAGATCGTTCGCGACGTCGCGACCAGGGGCTGGCTGCCCGTCCCGCTCTTCTGTGCCGGTGGCATCGCCACTCCCGCGGACGCCGCGCTGATGATGCAGCTGGGGGCCGAAGGCAACTTCGTCGGATCCGGCATCTTCAAGTCCGATGATCCCGAGCGCCGGGCGAAGGCGATAGTCGAAGCGACCACGCACTTCAACGATCCGGAGCGGGTCGCAGCCGCGTCAGAGCTGCTCGGCGACGCGATGCCCGGCATTGAGATGTCGACGCTCGGCGACGACGGACGCCTTGCCGGCCGCGGCTGGTAGTTCCCCGACAGTTCCGGTGAAATGCCGGTGAAAATCGGAGTCCTGGCGGTCCAGGGCGGATTTGCCGCGCATGCCACGCACCTCGCTTCGGTCGGTGCGCAGGCTGTGGAAGTACGGACCCCGGAGGACTTCGAGGGCCTCGACGGGCTGATCCTGCCCGGTGGCGAGAGCACCACGATCACGATGGGCATCGAGTCGGCGGGCTTGGCCGGCCCGATCGCCGAACATCACGAGGCGGGGCGCCCAGTGCTCGGAACCTGTGCCGGCATGATCGTCAGCGACCGTGACCACCTCGGCCTGATCGACATCGCCACCAAACGCAACGCATTCGGCCGACAGCTGGCCAGTTTCGAGGACGACATCGAGATTGACGAGGTCGCCGACGGCCCGGTCCGGGCCATCTTCATCCGGGCACCCTGGGTCACCGAGGCCGGTGATGGGGTGGAGATACTGGCGAGCGTCCGTGAGCACCCGGTCGCCGTGCGCCAGGGAACCGTCACGGCCGTCTCGTTCCATCCGGAACTGACCGACGACGTTTCTATCCACGCCTGGTTCGCGAAAGCCTGCTCAGCCGCCCGATAGGGGCGACCCGGCGAGCGTGAAGAACCAGATCATCATGCAGAGGAAAGCGATGACGACCGAGCCGACGATCGTCATCTCGAGAACGGTCGGAGGCAGGTGCGACTTCTCGGAATCCCGCAGGCTCTTCATCCAGCCCATCCGGATCGGGGCGACGCTCCGGGTACCTGTCTCTTATACACATC
>JBPPMI010000226.1:0-10553 GCA_051305975.1 Solirubrobacterales bacterium | reverse complement strand
CGGCAGCGCCGTCGGCGCCAAGGCACTCGCCGGTGTCGTGACCGCAGCCGTCCTCACCGCCGGTGCCGTCGAGGTCCAGAAGAACGTTTCGACCAACCCCGTCAACGAGGCTACGAACACGCCGGCCAAGACGGCCGCCGTCGCCCCGCCGGAAGTCAAGCCGGTCCCGGTCCCCGTCGAGGCGACTGAGCCCGTCGAGGTCGCCCAGGTCGAGACGACCCCCGTCGAAGCCGCTCCGCCCGTGACCGAGCCGGTCCCCGACCCGACCGTCCCGGCCGTCGATCCGACCGCCCCGGCCCCTCCGACCGAAGCCGAACCTCACACCGCCACGCCGGCCCACGAAACCGATGACGGACTCGTCGGAACCGAAGTGGATGTGCCCTACCAGCCCGAACCTTCGGAGGATCCGTCGGTGCCGGCGCCGAGCGAACCCGTCACCTCGCCGCAGATCCCGGCCCAGCCGGCCACACCGGCACCGCCGGTCGAGGTCTTGCCGTCGACTCCGGCGCCCGCCACCCCGGCACCCGTGACACCGCAGGTCCCCGCACCGCAGAATTAAAAGGCCACGGCTAGAGACTCAGGGACTGGCCCGGTTCTAGGACCAGTGCTTCCATGCCATCGGCGGCGATGTCCTCGCTGAAGGCGCCCGTGTCGGCCTTGATCGGCGGGAAGGTGTCGTAATGGATCGGGATCACCCTTTTCGCGCCGATCAGCTTTGCCGCGTAGGCCGCGTCCTCGCGGTCCATCGTGTAGTGGCCGCCAATCGGCAGCATCGCGATATCGACCTCGTGGCGCCTGCCGATCAGTTCCATGTCACCGAACAGGCACGTGTCGCCGGCGTCATAGATCGTCAGGCCGCCCATCTTGATGATCAGGCCCGCAGGGGTACCCATCGGAGTGCCCAGTTCCGCGCTGAAAGGACGTTCGTCCGATCCCGGAACCGTGTTCGTGTGCCAGGCGGGCACCAGCTTGATCGAACCCCAGTCGAATGAAACAGTGCCCCCGAGGTTGGGGTCGCTGACGTTCTCGACTCCCTGCTCCTCGAGCCAGTTGGCGAGTTCGACGATGGCCACGCACTGCGGCTTCGTACGTCTGGCTATAGCGACCGCGTCGGCCACGTGGTCGGCGTGACCGTGGGTCAGAGCGAGATGGGTTGCGTCGACATCTTCTGCCGTGGCGTCGGCCAGCGGGTTGTTCGGCGCGAGAAACGGGTCGACGATCAGGGTGGTCTCACCGTCGATCAGCTCGAAGCAGGAATGGCCGTGATAACGAATGTCCATGTTTAGCTCTCTTTTTGGTCGTTGGGTCTCGCCGCCTTGACCCCGCGGAGCGGGGATCAAGTCGTCAGGGCCCGATTCTCATTCTTCTGAAAGTTCAGTTCTAAGTGCCCACCCGACGGCGACTCCAACCATCATCCCGAGGTGCGTCTCTTCGGAAAGCAGGACCCGGATGGCCTGAAGGCGGGCGTCCTGGTCGGGCATCGTCGCCGCCTTGAGCGTCTCCGACTCGTGCGACTGGCCGAACCAGCCACCTTCACCGAGAGCGGTTACCAGCACGCCCTGGAGGTCAGGAGCGACCGAGGCGACGACCCGCTCGGCGTCGCGGAAGGCCTCCGGATCGGAGAGCCGCTCGACGGCGGCCTTCAGCTGCTCCTCGGTATAGATCTCGCTCATCGCCGGACCAACGTAGCGACCAGCCCGGCAAGGGCGCCGATGGCCCCGCCTGCCAGTCCGCTCCAGACGTTGGCCGAATCGACCACGACGGGCAGCAGGAGGATCACGGCGACACAGACGAGGACTCCGATCACGTCCGGGCCGTCCTCGTCGTCCCCTGAAGCCTTGCTCTCGTTCCGGATGATCACGAACCAGGCTGCGATCGCTCCGAGCGCCACTCCGTTGCCGCCACCGATGAACTCGAGTGCGCTCCGCTGCTCTTCGACCCCGTACGCGGCGAACATGCCAAGTGATCCGCAGGCAACCAGCAGGATCAGAGTCGCGACCGACCCGAGACGCCGTTCGATGCCGGGCACGAACATGACCATCGCGAGCGAGACCGCAAACAGATAGCCGACGCTGGTGTAGGCGAAAGGCGCGGTCAGGAACCTCCACCACTCCGAGTCGAAAGGCAGGAGCAGGGCGCCGTAGTCGATGAAGTCCCCGCCCGTCGCGATCCTGACCAGCATCGCGACGGCCGGCACGAGAATCAGGGCGAAGGTCGCCCAGGGGCGTTCAGTTGCGCTGACAGCCCGCTCGGCCTGGCGTTCGCGGCGCTTCTCGCGCCGGCTCTTCTTGGCCTCCAGGCCGCCGTCGCGCCGTTCGAGCTTGGGTGCGCGCTTGCGGACGCGTGCCCCGCAATAGGGGCACTCGGTCACGTAAGGGCTGACCTCCGCCCCGCATGACTTGCAGACGACTCTGAGTTCGGTCTCGCTCATCGGTTCTAACGGCGAGGATATCCGGACTGGCTCGCCGCCCCTGACCGGACCCCTGAACCACGCTGAGCATTGGCATACTGCCGGTACATACCGTCTCCGAGGAGGACCAAGAAGTAATGGAAGCAAACAGCCTGACCGAACAGAAGTCCCTTCTAGCGACGCTGCCGCCCGGCAAGAAGGCGCGCCTTCACCGCCTCCTCTTCGAGTTCGGTCCCGGAAACGGCACGCTGATGCTGCTGCCGATCGATCAGGGCATCGAGCACGGTCCGCGCGATTTCTTCCCGAACCCCGCTTCCAAGGATCCCGAGTACCAGTTCAAGCTGGCCGCCGAAGCCGGTTATTCGGCCCTCGCCTGCCAGATCGGCATGGCCGAGAAGTACTACCCCGACTACGCCGGCTCCGTCCCGCTGATCCTCAAGGTCAACGGCAAGACCGACATCCCCTCTTCCGCCAAGTCGTTCTCCTCCTGCAACTCCACCGTCGAAGACGGCGTGCGCCTCGGTGCCGACGCGATCGGCTACACGCTCTACGTCGGCTCGCCCCGTCAGGACGAGGACCTCGCCCAGCTCCGCCAGGTCCGTCAGGACTGCGACCGTTTCGGTATGCCGCTGGTCGTCTGGTCCTACCCGCGCGGCTCCGACATCGACGGCAAGGGCGGCGCCAATTCGTTCTACGCGATCGACTACGCCGCGCGTATGGCGATGGAGATGGGCGCCGACATCGTCAAGCTGAACATGCCGAAGGTCGGCCTCGACACCGACAAGGACACTCCGGCTCCGTACAACGAGATGGAAGTCAGCCAGGACGAAGCGATCCGCCAGTGCGTCGAATCGGCCGGCCGGGCGCTGGTCGTGCTCTCGGGCGGCTCGAAGACCGACGACGAGACCGTCCTCGGTCACACCAAGTCGGTGATGAGCGCCGGCGGCTCGGGCGTCATCTTCGGCCGGAACGTCTGGCAGCGCGACTGGAACGAGGCCCTCGAGATCATCGGGCAGATCAAGGAAACCCTGCTCGCGAACGTGAAGCGCACGCCCTAGGGCTGGTGGATCAACTCCGGCGCCGGCCGGAGCTTATTGACGCGTTATGTATAGGCCGATATGTGACTTGGCTCACACTCGTTTGGGGCCCCGCGATGCGCGGGGTCTGCGGAAATCCTTTGCTGATGGGAAATGTGAGGGTCCAGTGAGCGAACGGAGTGTCATTGTGAACTTTTATTTACGAAACGAAAGTTGCGTATGGCCGTAGCCTTGCTACCGTGGAAGACGGTCCGTTTGTCAAAGCGGACTATTCGATCATGAGAATGCGCCAGAGCCTAAATCAGTTTGAAACCGCCTTCGAGCAGCAGAAGGTGCTCGAACAGCGACGCCGCCAGCAGCTTCGCCACCGCGCGGCCAACCGCTCGCGCCAGCGGCGCGTGTCCAGAAGCCAGCAGCAGGGCAAGGTGCGTTTCAGCGTCCTCGCCGTCAGCCTCACGGGAACCGTGGTCGTCGTGACCGTGGCCATGTTCGAGGCTCTTACGTTCTTCATGTCCTAGGGTTTCGCCGCCTTGCATCCGCGCGGAGCGCGGATCAAGACGTCAGAACGCGATCCTTGTTCTTCTCGCTGGCTGCCGGACTAACGATCGGGGTCCGCAAGCCCCTTTTTCATGCTTCGGGTTCGACTACCGCTTCGACTTCTACGACTTCGACCGGTTGCGTGACTCCCTGGCCGACCCGGTCGGCGATGACTTCCTTGCGGAACACCTCGACTTCGCGGGGAGCGGTGATCCCGAGGCGTACCTTGTCGCCGGACACGCCCAGCACCATGATCTCGACGTTGTCGCCGATGACGATGCTCTGTTCTCTTTTGCGGGTAAGTACCAGCATCAACTCTCCGTTCGAAAAACTGAATCGTGATTTATCTCTACCCAATAATAGGTACTCGCCCGACCGGCCATCCTCCAGGTCCTACAGCCTGAGTCCGAAGGGAAACTAAAAGTCCTGCATGGCCGGGGGCTAACGACGCGGGGACGACCCGGTTCAATACACTCGGATCCGTTCATATGGCCCGCAGATCATTACGTCCACAGCTCAATCAGATTCGCGCCTGGGTACGCCAGGGGCGTACCGATGCCTGGATCGCGCACCAGCTCGAGGTGAGCGCATCCGAGCTGCGCGAGTTCCGCCGCCAGCATGACCTTTCGCCTGACGGCGAAGGCGAGGGCACCGGCGAGGTTGATCTGCGCGACGAGATCGAAGCCGAGATCGAAGCCGCCGCCGCCGAAGAAGAAGCTCTGGCGAAAGAACGTGCCGAAGCCGAAGCCGCCGAAGCCGAGGCCCGCGGCCCGGAAGAGGACGAATCCGAAACTTCAGAGACTGACGAAGGTGACACCGAGTCCGACGGCGGAGAAGCCGAAGGACGTCCCCGGCGCCGTCGCCGGCGTGGTCGTCGCGGACGCCGCAGC
This sequence comes from Solirubrobacterales bacterium, assembly GCA_051305975.1. Classification (GTDB taxonomy): domain Bacteria; phylum Actinomycetota; class Thermoleophilia; order Solirubrobacterales; family 70-9; genus 67-14. The sequence goes on along the minus strand of JBPPMI010000226.1, from coordinate 5,679 downwards.
AGCAACGAACTCGAAGGAACCTTCGACCATGGTGAAGAGGGATACGGCCTCTGGCTCGATCCCGCGATCCAGGATGTGCCCGCCTACAGCGAGAGCTGGGCTGGCAACCGTGAAGTCACGGTCACGGTCGAAGAAGACCAGATCATCATCCGCCGAGCCGGGTAACTCAACCTCTTCAGTCGAGTTGGATCCTTCGCCCTCCGGCGAAGTCACTTGCTGCCTGCAGGTGCAGCCAGAATGCCGCGTCGACCAGATCCTGGAGGTCCGACATCCCCGGGTCCACCCCGGTCAGCTGTGAAGCCCAGTCGGTTCCTGCTCCGTAGAGCTCGGCGAGTTCGGCAGCACTGAAGGTCGCGCCGAGGCGTCGGCGCAGTTCCTCCCGGACTGGCACGGTGACCTGGTCGCCACGCAGCATGCCGCCACGCTCGAGGTCACGGAGGCGTTCGATCCCGGCTTCCCATTGGAAGATTGCGTTTTCGAGGGGATAGGTCATGGTGCGGCCGCGGTCCTGTCAGAATTGAGGCATGCGGAGGGATAATGCTATCGCGCTGTTTGCGGTCCCCCTGACCGCTGCCTGCCTCTTCTTTGCCCCCGGGGCGTCGGCATCGGTCGAGATCGCCGCCGCGGGAGACATCAGCTGCCCGAGGGACTCGACCAGGCAGCACAAGCTCGGCTTCGGGGAACCCGAGCCGCACCCCGCCGCGCAGAAATGCAAGGGTCACCGGGTCGCCAACATGATCGAGGACGAGAAGCCGAAGGCGGTACTGGCTCTCGGCGACCTGATCCAGGGGCAGAAGTCTTACCTGGGCGCCTTCGGCGACTTCTCGCGGGCCTGGTACTCGGTCCTCGGCAGGCGAATCTTCTCTTCACCAGGCAACCACGACTATCACCGCAACAGCTCGGGCAACTTCACCGCCTCCGGCTACTTCCGTTACTGGAAGAAGAAGAGAGCGTCAGTCGATCAGTACGGCAAGCCCGGACTGGGCTGGAGCAGCTGGAACGTCGGCCGCTGGCACATGATCAACCTGAATTCCAACTGCTTCGTGATCGACTGTGCGTTCTCGGGCCGGCAGCTCCGCTGGCTGCTCAAGGACCTGAAGGCCGACCGACGGAACCGGAAGACCCAATGCACGCTCGCCTACTTCCACCACCCCCTGTTCTCCACCGGGGTCCTCCGGGGGCGGAACCCGAAGAGCTCTCTTCTGGTCAACATCTGGGAGCTGCTTTACCGGTACCGGACCGACATCGTCCTCAACGGCCATCAGCACCACTACGAGAGGTTCGCCCCGCAGAATCCGAGCGGAAGGCCGGACGGCACCGGAATCACCCAGATCATCAGCGGTACCGGCGGGGCCAACACGTTTCCGGTGGCAGACGAAAGAGGACGGCTAGCGCGAAACTCCGAGGCCTCCCGCCGCAGCCTCGGCGCGACGTTCCTCAAGCTCGGAAAAGGCAAGTACCGAAGCTACTTTCGCGAACTCGGCGGGAAGATCCACGATGCGACCCGGGTAAGGAAATGCAACAAGCCGAGCGCAGGCCGGAAGCTGCGCGTTTCACGAACGAAACGCTACCTCGGCCAGATGAACCGGCTGGAACGGCTGCACAAGAGAATCAAGAAGCAGCGGAAGCGCATGAAGCGTCTCAGCTCCTCCCCGTTTTCCCAGCCGAAGCGTCTCGAAATGGCGCAGAAGCGCCTCCGCAAGTCGGTCAACGTACGCAATCGCGTCCGCGAGCGGACGCTCTACTGAGCGGACTTCAGGCCGGGAACGAATTCATCTTCCGGGCCGATCCCGTCACAGGTGCCCGGGTCCAGCTCGCCGCCGACCCGCCAGACGTCGATCGGGCCGGGTTCGCCGATCCGGGTGAGGGCCGGGTCGCCTTCGACCCAACGCTCCTCGGGTGACGGGATCGGCCGCTCGTACTCGTTGAAGTTGAGGTACGGCGAGGTGATCAGGTACTCGACATCGGCTGCGTTGACAGCCTCGATGTATTCCCGGCATTCAGGGATCGCCTCGAATCCGCCGCCCCCGACTTTGCGCCCGATGTAAGTGACTTCATTCGAGAGGTCCTCACCGAAGAAGCCGTACTGCTTGAAACCCGCGGTCGATCCACCCAGCCCGATGCGGGAGTCGTTCAGGTCGTTGGCGAAAGCGTAAGGCCCGGCGAGACCGGATTCCGGTTCGAAGTCCCGATAGCGCTGATCGAAGTAATGGCTCGCGAGGGGCCAGGCCGCCACAACGGACACCAGCGCCACGGCCGCGACGGAAAGAACGATTGGCGAACGCCCCCTGAACGTCTCCCGCAGCCGGTCGCGGAAGATCCAGGCGATCCCGGGCAGACCGACGACGATCAGGGCGAACACGACACCGAAGGCCCGGCCGGAGATCTCGAAGATCGCGTCGGCCTGGCTGCTGGCCGCGAACAGGAGCACCAGAGCGGCGGTCAGCGCGTATCTCGGGCCGCGACGGTCGAACCAGGGGAGCAGCGGAACGAGTACGGTGGCCATCGCCAGAGCGGGGATCAGGAACCTGAGGTTGATCGAGAACGCGGTCGGTTCACCTTCCGGCCCGGCCGCCCCGAGCGGCGTCACGAGGTACGCCACGATCGCGAGCAGCGCCGCCATGGCGTGGCCGTTGGTCAGGCGTCCCGGTCCCTTGAAGATCAGCGCTATCAGCCCGAATATCGCCACAGCGAGGAGCAGGGGCCAGAGCACGCCGAAGCCCTTCTCCAGCCCCGGGACGAAGTAGTCGCGCCAGACGCCGAAGTCGGTCAGGTAGTGGAGCACGTTGAAGTCCGGCCGGCCCACCTGAAGCCGCTCCGGCCCTGGCAGGTTCAAGGGTCCGACCGATTCGATCTGCGGCAGGGGATTGCCCGATGCGATCAGGCTCCGCAGGTACCAGAACCCTCCTCCGATCAGTGTCCCTCCGATCCACACGGCGGCGGCTTTCCAGCGCTCGCCCTTGATCGTGGCGTAGAGCACGGCGAAGGTGATCATCGCGACCGGTGCCAGCGCTGTCACCTTGGTGCCTGCCGCCAGTCCGGCGCCCACTCCGGAGACCAGCATCACCCAGTCCGGGCTGATCCGGCCACGGCCGTCCTGGGGCGTCGCACCGCGGTTCATCATGATCGCGACCACCGCGAGGATGAGCGCGATCGCGACGATGTCGTTCTTCCCGGTGCCCGGCTCGCGGGCGACCAGCGTGTGGGTCGCCAGGAGTACCGCCGCGGCAACCATCGTCAGGTGGGGTCTGCCGTATGGCCGTCCGACACACCATCCGGCCAGCAGAGCGACGCCCAGCCAGCCCAGGTTGATGAAGATCGAGAGGTAGTCGTGGCCGGTCAGGGCCATGCCCGCGGCGTGGACGAGCTCCGAGTTCTGGGGGTAGAACCAGTTGAGGAAGACGGTCTCGGTGTGATGGAAATTGAGCACCGAACCTGTCTGGAAAATGTCCGCCGAGAACGGGAGGTGGTACCAGACGGAATCGAAGTTGGTGACGCCATGGTCGAGGCTGTACGAAGTGAAAGCCGCCCACTGGGCGACGACCACACCGGCTACGACCACGGCGAGGACGACTGCGGCGGTCGAGACGGGAGGTACCGGAGGACGGGTTTCGGGGTTCGCTTCAGCCGGGTGGATCCGGAACCAGGCGACCAGTGCGAGCAGAGCGCTCACGGTGACGAGTGCCCACTCCTGGATCAGGCTGACGAGTCCGAGGAGCTCGGATGAGACCACCAGGAGAGCGAGACCGGTCACCACCTCCGCGAGCCGTGCCGGAGCACCGTCGTACCCGGGCATGATCCGCGCGCGGATGCGGTAGGCCGCGAAACCGAAACCGAGCACCACGACGGCGGTGAGGAGCAGGCCGAAGTAGAAAGATGCGGGACTCATCGGCATCCCGGTCCCGGGGTTCGCCTCAGGGCTTGATGCCGTTGACCACGTAGGCCTGTTCGCCCGGCACGATCAGGCCCTGCCGGCGAGCCTCCCGGCGGAGGACCGAGTCGCTCTTGACGTGCTTCACGCGGCGCTCCAGAAGACTGTTCTCGGCCTGGACCCGGTGGAGTTCGGCCTTGGTCGCCCCGGCCTGCCGATAGGTCTTCGCGAGGTCGTAGAGCGGGCTGAAGTACGAGAAGACAAGGATGAAGACGAGCGCGACGAAAGCGACCCGGCCGAGCCGGTCCCACTGGATCCGTCCCGAATTGACGTCGGGATTCCTCCGCGCGGCGGGGCGGCGCCGGGGCGGTCGTGCGGTCCTGCCGTTTGCCTGGGCGCGTACTGACACGTCCAGCCTTTCCGGGCCGGACGGTCAAATCCTTCAATTCCGGTCTTTTAGGACTACCGATCCGTCGAAACGGGCGGAATCTCCCAGCTCTTCTTCGATCCGCAGCAGGCGGTTGTACTTGGCCACCCGGTCCGAGCGCGAAGGTGCGCCAGTCTTGATCTGTCCGGCCCCGGTGGCAACCGCCAGGTCGGCGATCGTAGTGTCCTCGGTTTCGCCGGAGCGATGGGAGATGACCGCGGTGTAACCGGCGTCGGAAGCCATGCGGATCGCCTCCAGGGTCTCGGTCAGGGTGCCGATCTGGTTGACCTTGACGAGGATCGAGTTCGCTGTCGACGACTCGATGCCGCGCTTCAGGCGGACCGGGTTGGTCACGAACAGGTCGTCGCCGACCAGCTGGACCTTGTCGCCCAGCTTTTCGGTCAGGTGCTTCCAGCCGTCCCAGTCCTCTTCGTCCATGCCGTCCTCGATCGAGACGATCGGGAACCGGTCGGCGGCGCTCACCCAGTAGTCGGCCATCTCTTCGCTGGTCAGCGAACGATTCTCGTGCTCGAGTCGGTAGACGCCGTCTTCGAATATCTCGCTGGTCGCCGGGTCGAGGGCGATGAAGACGTCCTTGCCGGGGGTGTAGCCGGCGGCCTCGATGCCTTCCATCAGCATCTCGAGGGCGGCTTCGTTCGACGAAAGGTCCGGGGCGAATCCGCCTTCGTCGCCCACGGCGGTCGCGAGCCCGTGGCCGGAAAGTATCTTCTTCAGCGAATGAAAGACCTCGGTGCCGATCCGCAGGCACTCGGAGAAAGTCCCGGCGCCGGCCGGCATCACCATGAACTCCTGGAAGTCGACCGAATTGTCCGCGTGCGAACCACCGTTCAGCACGTTCATCATCGGCAGCGGAAGCAAGCTCGGGTTTTCCTCTCCATAGAGGTGGGCCAGGTAGGCGTAGAGCGGACGGTCCTCGAGCAGGGCGGCCGCGCGGGCGGCAGCGAGGGAAACCCCGAGGATCGCGTTGGCGCCGAGGCGCCCTTTGTTCTCGGTCCCGTCGAGTTCGATCATCAGGCGGTCGAGACCGGCCTGGTCGGTGACGTCGAAGCCGACCAGCGCATCGTTGATCTCGCCGATGACGTTCTTCACGGCCCGGCCGACGCCCTTTCCGACCCAGAGGTCACCGCCATCGCGCAGTTCGACAGCTTCGAACTCGCCGGTCGAAGCGCCGGACGGGACCGCTGCCCGGCCGATCTGGCCCTCGGTGAGCCTGACTTCGGCTTCGATCGTGGGATTACCCCGTGAATCGAGGATCTGGCGTGCGTGAACGGCTTCGATGGTGCTCAGATGGCGTCCAGTTTATTGACGGTCGTTCAGGACCGACGCGCGCCTTTCGGCCTCGGCCCGGAGGGCGAGTTCC
>JBPPMI010000225.1:0-2179 GCA_051305975.1 Solirubrobacterales bacterium | reverse complement strand
CAAGGACGGCAAGAGGACCACCAGCGTCGAGCCGACGCGGCAGTACCACCAGAACACGACCCAGACCCGCACCATTCGCGGTTACTTCGAAGGCGAGGCCACTTCGGAGGTCGGTCTCGACGCCGGGCTTTTCACCGATTTCTGGGTGTCGCTCGAGCCGGACACCTCTGTGGTCCAGAACCGGGCCAAGTCCGCCGACGAAAGGTTCGGCGCCTACATGCAGCAGCGGGTGCTGCCGGTCATCCAGGAGGACCCGTCGAAGACCGAGGAACTCACCCGCCAGCTGGTCAAGGTCCAGGACCTGGCCACCGACGAGATCATCGCGGAGTACGTGAACCCCGAGCGCTCGATCCCGGTGACGTTCCGCATCATCGTCAGCCCGATGGTGACCTGGATCTGGATCGGCGCGATCATCGCCATCCTCGGCGCGCTCTTTGCGGCGTGGCCGAGCGGCGCGTTCCGCCGGAAGAGGAAGGTGGCCTGATGTCGATCGTCTTCGCACTGATCCTGCTGGTGGCCGTCGCCGCGTTCGTCAGCTACCCCTTCTGGGGGAAGGGAGCCACCTCGAGCACCGAAGATCCAGAGATCGCAGCTCTCGAGGCGGCCCGTGACTCCAAGTACCGCGAGATCCGCGACGCCGAGACCGACCTCGCCTCGGGCAAGCTCTCGCAGGACGACTTCGACCTGGTCAACGCCGAGCTGCGGGGCGACGCGGTGAAGATCCTGGACGAGCTCGACCAGGCAGGAGAAAGTCCCGAGGACGGCGATCCGGAGCCGGCCGGGACCGATGACAGCACGCCGGGTACCAAGGACAGCTAGACTCCGTCGCCGATATGTACGGAATCCTCGCAGTCATACAGGTCGGCATCGCCGTCCTCCTCATCTTTCTGGTCCTTCTCCATTCGGGCAAGGATGCGGGCCTCTCCGGTGCTTTCGGCATCGGTGGCGGAGGCAGTTCCGTCGGTGGCGGTTCAATGGTCGAGCGCAACCTCTCGCGCGCCACGGTCGCCACGGCGATCATCTTCGCCCTGAACACCATCCTCCTGCTCAAACTCTGAGCTTCCGGGGTCTTTCGGCCCCGTCCCTCGTGAATCTCGCTTGAGACCTGCCGTTCGGCTAGGGTGCCGCGCATGAGCTCGAACACAAAACAGGTCCTGGCAATCACCCTCGGATCGCTCGGTCTGGTCCTCGGCATCTTCGGCACGATCACTGCCTACAACGCCAAGCAGGCGAGCGAAAAGGACCAGAACGTGACGGCGGAAGTTCAGGCTCAGTTCGCCGCGGCCCAGTCGACCCAGGACGCCAAGGAGGCCGCGCAGGCCTCCAAGGCGGAAGAGCTGATCAACACTCTGAGCAAGGGTGAGAAATCTCTTGTCAAGAAGATCAATGCGAACGTCAAGGGCATCAAGCAGAACAAGAAGCAGCTGAAGAAGCAGAAGAACCAGTTGAACACCCTGCAGAACCGGGACAGCCAGCTCGACAGCGAGATCGCTTCGGTTGAGAACAAGCAGCAGCAGGACTTCAATTCGCTGACCAAACGCCTGAACAACCAGAACCAGAAGATCAAGAACCTCCAGCAGGAGATCAACCGACTGCGCAACCGCGTCGGGATCGACGAAGAGTTCTCCAACTGACCGGTTCCGACAACACGGTTCCCGTCCGCATCCTGTTCGTCTGCCTCGGCAACATCTGCCGTTCGCCAACTGCCGAAGCGGTGATGAAAGGGCTCATCGAAGAGGAGGGCCTGACCGGGCAGATCGAGGTCGATTCAGCCGGCACCGGCGCCTGGCATGTCGGCAACCCGCCGGACGACCGCGCCACCGAGACGGCGGCGCGCCGGGGCATCGTCATGAACGGCGCGGCCAGGCAGGTGACCGTGGATGACTTCGACGATTTCGACCTGATCGTGGCGATGGACGGCAGCAACCACGCCGATCTGCTCAGCCTTTCCGGGGGCGACAACCCGAAGGTCCGTCTCCTCCGCGAGATCGGCGGGGACGAGGAGACCGATGTGCCCGACCCGTACTACGGCGGGGACGACGGCTTCGAAGAGGTGCTCGACATCGTCGAGCGCGGATGCCGCGCCCTGCTCGAAGAGGTCAGGCCAGCAGAGGGCGATCCGTCGTGATCGAAGAGACGATGATCCGCGCCCTCCACGTCGAATCGATGCGATCGGAGG
>JBPPMI010000224.1:0-3908 GCA_051305975.1 Solirubrobacterales bacterium | reverse complement strand
TCACGCCGGCCACCACCCCGGCCACCAGCCCCCGGATCCGGAAGGCCTCGGCGAGATCATCGAGGCCGTTCCGCTTGGCGTCGCCCGCCAGGTAGATCGCGGCGAGATACGCACAGACGGTCACGGCGAGCACGCCAATCATGATCGAGGTCGGGTTGAGCCAGCTCGAAATCAGGTCGCCCTGGGCGTTACCCACCGGGACTCGGCCCGACACGATCGCCCCGATGACGGTTCCCAGGGCGAACGGCACCACGAACGAAGAGATCGCGGATAGCAGCGCCACCCAGCGGTGCTCCGCCACTCCGCCGACGACGTAGCTGACCGCCCTCATGATGATGCCGAGGCAGGCGAGCAGCAGCGGTATCCAGAGCGTCGAGAAGAGCGACCCGAAGACCTCGGGGTCAGCGGTCCAGCAGACCACGAGGACGAAGATCAGCCAGACGTGGTTGGCCTCCCACACCGGAGCCATCGAGCGGTGCGTGCGATCGCGGATCTCCGAAGCGAGATTGCCGCGGGCAGTCGCCGCCCAGAAGGAAGAGCCGAAGTCGGCGCCGGCCAGCACGATGTAGCTGGCGATGCCGAGGAGCATCAGTGAAACGGGTACGTCAGCGAGCGACATCGTCATCTCCTTCGCCGGTGGCGGGAGCGACTCCGGGCGGTGGCGGTCCGGCTTCCAGGGCAGCGATGTCCTCGTCGAACGGCGTGCTCGCGATCTTCCGCACCACCCAGAAGGTGGCAGTCCCGAGCACGAGATACACCGCGACCAGGGCCCCGTAGCCGAACACGATGCCGTCAGCCCCGGTAACTGCTTCTTCGGTCCTCATCACTCCATACACAACCCAGGGTTGTCGCCCGACCTCGGTCGTCACCCAGCCACTGATCAGGGCGACCACCGCCCCGGGCCCGGCCAGGATCACCGCACGGTAGAACCACTTGGTCCGGGGCAGCCGTTTCTTGCGGAACCACACGAACAGGAACCAGGCCGAGAGCGCGGCGAGACCGGTGCCGATGCCGACCATCGTCTGGAACGCGATCCGCACCACGTTCACCGGCGGCCGGTCGTCCGGCGGAACGGTGTCGAGGCCCTGCACTGTCGCGTTGGGGTCGTGGTACGACAGAAGGGAGAGCATCTTCGGGATCTCGATCCCGTACTTGATCTCGCCGTCGGGTTCGTACCAGCCGAGGATGGTCTCGGGGGCACCTTCGGTCGTCTCGTACAGCCCTTCGAACGAGGCGAGCTTGATCGGCTGGTCGTCGGCGACGTTCCGGGCAGCCCAGTCACCGATCAGGAGCTGTGTAGGTGCCGCAAGGCAGGCGACGGCCAGCGGCACGACGAGGGCCGTGCGGAAATAGGGACCGCGTCGCCCCTTCATCCACGCCCACGAATAGACCGCGGAAAGCAGGAACCCGACAACTATGAAACCGGCCAGGTACATGTGGATGAGTTGTGGCCAGAGGTGCCCGTTGGCGAACAGTGAGGTCCAGGGCTCGACGTTCGTCACCTCGCCGTTCACGACGTCGAAACCGGACGGGTCGTTCATCCAGGCGTTGACGGCGATCACCATCCAGGAACCGACGAACCCGGTGACCATGACCGGGACGCCGGTGAGCAGGTGCCGTTTGGGCGACATGCGGTCCCAGCCGTAGACGTAGATGGCGATGAAGATCGCCTCGATGAAAAACGAGAAGCCTTCGAGGCCGAAAGCCAGCCCGAAGACGTCGCCGAAGGTGGACATGAAGCCCGGCCACAGGATCCCGAGTTCGAAACTCAGCAGCGTGCCAGTGACGACGCCGGCCGCAAACAGGGTGATCATGATCTTCGACCACCGCTTGGCGATTGCCGTGTAGTGGGCCTCCCCGGTCCGCTGCCCGAGCCACTCCATGAAGATCACGAACGCCGGAAAGGCGATGCCGAAGCAGACCAGCGGGATGTGGACCGCGAACGAAAGTGCCTGCATCTGGCGGGCCTCCAGGAGGTAATCCTGATCGACCGCCGGAAAAACCGAAGAAGCTGCCGCTAGAACGTCGAGCACACCTCCACCCTACTCCCGGGTGCGGAAGGCGGCCGGAGGACCATGAGGAACGGGTCCTGAAGACCCTTAGCCGATCGAGACCATGCGCTCGATCGGCAGGCGGGCCTTCTCGGCCACCGCCTCGTCGACCTTTACCTCGCCGGTCAGGTCGCGCAGTGAATCGCGGAGCTTCGGCAGGGTGATCATCTTCATGTACTTGCAGTAGGCCATGCGGTTGGCCTCGATCAGGTTGGCCCGCGGAGCGGCCCGCTGCATCGGGTAGAGCATGCCGTTCTCCGTGGCGACGATGAAGCTGCCTTCCGGGTTGTCCTTGACGTGCTCGATCATGCCCGAGGTCGACAGCATGTGGACGCCCTCGGGATCGATGTCGCCGGAAGCTATGTATTCCATCGCCTGGGTCGAGCAACCGCACTCGGGATGGATCAGGAACTCGGCTTCAGGGTTCTCGGCCCGGGTGCGGGTGATGTCCTCCGGGCGGATGCCGGCGTGGACGTGGCACTCGCCATCCCAGACGTGGAACCGGCTGCGGCGGACGGGGTCCTCGGTCAAGCCGGTCTCGCGTTCGACGAACGCGCCGAGCCACATGTCGGGGCCGAAGAGGATCTCGGTCTCCGGGCCGTGCTCGGCCCAGATGTGTTCGACCACCTTCACGGCGTTCGAAGAGGTGCAGCAATAGTCGGTCTCGGCTTTCACCTCGGCCGAGGTGTTCACGTACATGACCACCAGGGCCCCGGGGAATTTCGCCTTCCAGGCGCGGAGCTGGTCGGCGTCGATCGAGTCGGCCAGCGAACAGCCGGCGTCGAGGTCAGGGATCAGCACCTTCTTCTCGGGCGAAAGGATCGATGCCGTCTCGGCCATGAAATGGACCCCGCAGAACTCGACGATCCCGGCGTCGGCCGCGGCGGCCTGGCGCGAGAGGCCAAGTGAGTCACCGATGTAGTCGGCGACGTCCTGGACCTCGGGAAGCTCGTAATTGTGGGCGAGGATCACCGCGTCCCGCTCGGCGGCGAGGTCGCGGATCTCCTTGCTGAGCTCGGTGATCAACGCCGGGTCGAGGGGTGCCGGCAGGCCTGGCTGGATGACCGGGAGTTCAGTAGCCATGGATCGATTCTAGGGGAGTGGATTGAGCAGCAAGGAGACATCCAGGCTGGGAGCCGAATGGGTCAGCGCACCGATCGAGATGAAGTCCACGCCGGTCGCCGCGACACCGGCCACGTTGGCGAGCGAAATCCCCCCCGAAGCCTCCAGTTTGGTCGCCAGGCGCGCCTCGTCCCGGGCCTTCACCGCCTCGGCGAGCATTCCGTTGTCCATGTTGTCGAGCAGGATCTGGTCGGCCTCGGCCCGGAGTGCGGCGGCGACCTCCTCGAGGGTCTCGGCTTCGACCTCGATCTTCAGGTCGGGAGAGGCCCGGCGGGTCGCATCCACCGCCTCCTCCACCCCGCCGGCCATCGCGATGTGGTTCTCCTTGATCAGCACTGCGTCGTAAAGGCCGAAGCGGTGGTTCATGCCGCCACCCCATGAGACCGCCCTCTTCTCCAGGAGGCGCATGCCCGGGGTCGTCTTCCGGGTGTCGAGGATCTTCGCCCGGCTCCCGGCCACGGCATCGACGAATTGCGCGGTGACTGTCGATATACCGGACAGGTGCCCGAGGAAGTTCAGGGCGACACGCTCACCCGCGAGCAGGGACCTGGCAGGCCCCTGGACCAGGGCGACGTCCCGTGGCACCGAGTCGTGCCAGTGCCCTTCGATCACGGTGCGGTCCATGTCCGTGGCACCGGTCCGGAGGAACACCGCCTCGACGATGTCCAGTCCGCAGATCACGCCGGGCTCTTTCTGGACGATGTGGGCCTGGGCCTGATGCCCAGCGGGCACGGT
>JBPPMI010000223.1:0-5581 GCA_051305975.1 Solirubrobacterales bacterium | reverse complement strand
TGACGTCCTTGTCTTCTTTTGAGTCAGTTGGAATCGGGTGTGCATATTAGTGATTCGGCGATCGAGGCCATGAGCTCGCCGAGCTCTTCCGGCGGTAGCCCGCTTTGATAATCGAGAACCGATTGGATCGCGCCGATGGCCGCGTGTACTCGAGCACGCAGAGTCCCGTCGCTGTCGTTGGGTCGAAGTAGGCCCAGCACATGCACCCATTCCTCTATATAGAGTCGCTGCTTTCGGCGCAGTCGGTGGCTGTCCTCGTCAGGCAGGTTATGGATCTCGGTGTAATAAACCTGTGCGAGCGTTCGTTGATGGAGAGTGAACCCCACTTGGGAGGCGATCAGACCGCGCAGGATGTCGATCGGTTCGCCGGGAGCTTCCACTATTTCGCTCGCCTCGCGGGTGAGGTTGTCGAGCGCCCGATCGAAAAGCGCCACGAGTACTGCTGACTTCCCGTCGAAATGACGGTAAATCGCTGATCCGGTGACTCCGGCAGCGGCCCCGATGTCCGACATCCCGACCTCGTGATAGCCGCGGGCCGCCACCAACTCCGCCGCCGCGCCGAGTATCTTGCGCTTGCGGTCCGCCCCGCGCCCGCTGGGACCCTCGTCGGTGTGTGTCGTTAGCGTCATGTTCTCTCCATCAACATGGATACGGGGATGTCCGTTGTCCGGGAACGAAGGTACTCCCCGAGTCCCTTCGCCTGGGCATCGGGGCGTGTCGATGACGCAACCCCTTCACCGAGCAGGCCAACGACCACGAAATTGAGGGCCCCGAGGTTGGGAAACTCGAACCTTCGTACCGGAAGATCAGCCGCTTCCGGGAGCAGCTGTCGAAACCGGTCGACGGTCAGGTGAGATCTCAGCCAGGAAAAGTCAGCCGGATCCCGCGTCCATACCCCGACATTTGCGTTCCCGCCTTTGTCCCCAGACCGGGCCGCACACACGCGACCAAGCGGGACACGAACGGTCTCCACTCCGGCGTGGACGCCGATGGAAGCGGCTACCGGAGTGCTAGCCGGCCTCGGCTCGGTGGTCGCAGAGCGGAAAGGTGCGATCAATTTGACCTCGCCGTCAGGCAGATTTACAACGTGTTTCACGAACTCGTTGGGGACCAGAGTCGGCCAGTAGATTCCATAGGCGCTCTCACTGGATGGGGGTGTGGTGGTGTGGAATCCGGCGTACCCGCCACACGCGAGTTCCATTGTCGCGTTGGAGAAGCGGCGACCGACCTTTTTCGGATCTGAATCCTTCACCGTGATGCGGAGGTGCGCTGTCGCCTCCTCGTTGGTCGCGGCATCGGGCCTGTCGAAGCGCAGCAGCTTCACGGTGCAGTCGCCGAACTGGTCTTCACCGCCGAGAATTCCGAACAGTTCCTCCTCAGCCCATGCCGCCTTCGCCTCGATGTCGAGGCCTGTCAGAACGAGCGTCATCGTGTTGCGATATCCGCCTGCGAAGTTGATCGCCACCTTGGATGTGGCAGGCGGCGGTGTTCCTCGTGTCCCGGAAATTCCTACACGGTTCTCCCCGACCTGTCGAAGCTGCAATGTGTCGAAGTGGGCCACAACATCGGGGTTCGCGTATGCGGGTTCGGCGATCTCATACACCAGCTGCGATGTGACCGTCCCGATCGATACGAGACCACCGGTGTCCGGGTGCTTGGTGATGACGGCACTGCCATCATCGGCTACTTCCGCGATCGGAAAACCGGGGTAGCGCCGATCAACGATCTCATCGAGGAACGAGTAATTGCCTCCGGTTGCCTGCGGGCCGCATTCGATCACGTGCCCCGCCACGACGGCCCCGGCGAGCTTGTCGAAGTCGTCCCGTTGCCAGCCATGCCACCACGCCGCTGGCCCGACCACCAGCGAGGCATCGGTGACCCGGGGACACACCACAATATCGGCACCCGCGTTGAGGGCTTCAACAATCCCCCACGCGCCCAGATAGGCGTTCGCAGTGACCGGACTATGCCCTGACTCGGTCAATGTCTGGCCCGTGTCGAGGTTCGCTAGCGGGTGGCCGGTAGCGATGATCGCGTCGATGTCGGGAAGCAGATCATCGCCGCTTACCCAGGCGATTTTCGGATGCAACCCGAGACGTTCGGCCAGTTGCCCAAACTGAGCCGCCAGACCGCCAGGGTTCAAACCGCCGGCATTGTTGACGATCTTGATACCGCGGTCCAAACACGTGCCGAGCACCTGCTCGAGCTGCCCAAGAACCGAACGCGCGTAACCTTCATCCGGATTCTTCTGGCGAGCCTTCCAGAGGATGAGCATGGTGAGTTCGGCGAGATAGTCGCCAGTGAGCACGTCCAGCGGCCCCCCCTCAACCATTTCCAGCGATGCGGCGGCGCGGTCACCCCAGAATCCCGAAGAATTTCCAATCAGTATCGACCGCTTGGTCGTAAGGGCGCCGCTCATTTGTCCGTACCAATCGTCGTGTCATCCTGTCGAGCGCGACCGGCGCCGGCGGGTCCTGCGTACGTCTGGGCGATACCCATCCACTGATTTGCGGTCACTCCGCTGATTCTCAGGTCGAGGTCGTCAAGGTGCCTGCGCTGGGTGACTGCGAGGCAGAAGTCCAAAGCAGACCCGCTGACCCGATCGCGTGCGTACTCGGGCCCCCATCCCCAGATTTGACCATCTGGAGCGATAATCTCGACGCGGATCGCCTCCGACGGTAGTTCCATCTCGTTCACGGCGTAGCTGTACGGCAGGCCTGCGACACCGAGATGCGCAACATGGCGAAGGCGAGATGTCGGCTCGCGAGTTTGACCGAGTGCGTCGGCGATGTCCTGACCGTGCGCCCAAGTTTCCATGAGTCGCGCTGTGACTGACGACGCGACCCCCATGTCTGGCCCGTACCAAGGCAACCGCATGCGGGGGTCGACGGCCAGATAGCTCTGGATCAGTTCGGCACGTGCGGCACGAAACCATCTGAACATTTCTTCTGGCTTCGTGGAATGAAATTCAGCAGCGACCCTGTCGGCGAAGTCATTCCCATCCGCGACCAGGAGAGCTGCCTCTCGCCGAAATCGATCAGCGTCGAGGAGAGACGTGACTGCGGTCTGGTCAAAGTAGGCAAGATGACCGACCTGGTCCGTGATGTTCCATCCAATGGACGGCGTAGGACGCTCCCAGTCTGCGTCCCGCAACCCGACCAAGAGTCCGTCGACGACGGCTGACTCCGCAGCAAGGTCGTTGACAAGAGCATGAATGTCCACCGGCATTAGCTTCCCGTCCAAACGGGCTTTCGCTTGTCTCGGAACGACGACGGCCCTTCCTGTGCGTCTTTGCTGAGATAGACAGGGGCCCAGATCTGCTCGGCCAGGTCAAAGGCCTCAGGAAGCGGAAGGCGGGAGGAGAGGTACGCGGTCTTTTTAGCGGCCATCACTGACAGGGGCGCATTCGCTGCAATCGACTCAGCAAGTGCCTGAACCGTCGCCACAAGCTCACCCTCGGGCACGACTCTATTGACCAAGCCGACCTCGTACGCACGGTGGGCCGAAATGGGATCTCCCGTGAGCAGGATTTCCATCGTTATGCGTGGCGGGATCAGCCAGGAAAGTGGCGCAGCCCACGGGGAGCCGCGTCCGATTTTCACTTCTGAAACTGCGAAGCGCGCAGATTCGGTCGCGATGCACAGGTCGCACCCTTGGGCAAGTAGGAACCCGCCACCATAGGCGATGCCATTCACGGCAGCGATGGTCGGCTTGTCAATCTGAACGTTTCGACCAAACTGCGGCAGAAAGTCAGGGGGCGGAACGGTGAGACCAGTCTCCGCCATCTCCTTCAGATCTCCACCAGCACAAAAGGCACGATTGCCAGAACCGGTGAGTACGAGCACGCGGGCCGAGTCATCGGCGTTGAATCTCGCAACCCCTGCAAACAGTCCGTCACGTACTTCCTTGTTTAGAGCATTGCGTGCTTCCGGGCGGTCGATTGTCAACCACGCGACACGGTTGACGACCTCATAGCGAACCGGACTAGCAGCCGACATTTGTGCTGACACTTGATCTCCTTCGGTCAGCGATTCGGCAGGCGTTCATCGTCGTGGGCCTCGCTGGCATCGCACTCAATGTTAACGATGATTAACAGGGAGTGTCAATCAAACGACGTGCCTCATTTTCTTTGAACGCGAGGGATGGCTTGGTGCCTCAGCTACTTTGAGCGCAAAGCTTGCCTGCATGGAAGGCAAGATTCCGATGGCCGCGAGGCGACATGTCACGAATAAAGTAAGGAACGCGGCCGTAGCGCGCTGCACGATCGGGCAGCGGTACGGCATCGGTAGTGGTGCCAGACTGAACTGGACTATCGGACGGAGATTGCATGGAGCCACTCGCCGATTGCGACGTGACCGCCTGGTGGCAGCGACTCGGACTACCCGGGGTGATCGATATCCACACCCACTTCCTGCCCGAGCGGATGTTGCGGCGGGTATGGGCGCACTTCGATGAGGCCGGGCCACTGATCGGACGCTCCTGGCCAATCGAGTATCGCTGGGACCAGGATCGGCGGTTGGCGCACCTGCGCCAGATGGGGGTGCGTCGCTTCACCGCGCTGACGTACGCGCATCGGCCCGGCATGGCCGCCGATCTCACTGACTTCGCTTTGGGCCTGTCGGCGACGGAACCGGACTGTGTCCCCAGCGCGACGTTCTTCCCGGAGGACGGTGTCCTCGACCAGGTGCGTTCGGCACTCGAGCGGGGAGCGCGGGTGTTCAAGATCCACGCGCAGGTGGGCGGGTTCGACCTGCGAGAGCCTGCACTGGACGAGGTATGGGGGCTGCTGGCAGACGCCGCCGTTCCGGTGGTCGTGCACGTGGGCAGTGCCCCGGTCCCACGGGCGGGTTTCACCGGTCCGGACGCGCTCGAGGGTGTGCTGCGCCGACATCCGAATCTGACCGCCGTGGTCGCGCACCTGGGTGCGCCGGAATATGCCGAGTTTCTGACCCTGGCCGAGCGTTACCCGCGCGTGCACCTGGACACGACAATGGTGTTCACGGACTTCTTCGAGGACGGCGCGCCCTTCCCGACCGATCTGTTGCCACGGCTGGTGGCCCTGCCCGATCGGGTCGTACTGGGCAGCGACTTCCCGAACATCCCCCACCCCTACGCCCATCAGCTCGAGGCGTTGGAGCGTCTGCGTGAACGGGAGCCTCGCCTCAACGACGACTGGCTACGTGCGGTCTGCTGGTTCAATGGCCGCAGGCTGATCGGAGACCGAGCCGACATCCGCAGCGCTCAGTAGGCTAGGTTACCTAGCCCTAGTGTCGCGTGTCGTTGAAAGATTTAGGTTTGGGGTGTTGGCAAGATTGAGCCATGTATCTGACGTTCCGCACTTCTCGGTAGCGTTTTGGCCCCCACTTCAGCGGGGGTCGGTTTTGTCGTGAACGCTGGTTGGGATGTGTAGGAGGTCGAGTACCTGGTGTTGCAGGTCGGTGAGTTCGGGTTCGAAGGTCTGCACGATCTGCCCGTTGTCGTCGATGAGTTGGTGGCGTTGGACGTCGTCGAAGATCTCCAGGATGCGCGGGGCGCTCGGGGCGGGACAGTTGCGGAGTTCGGGATAGAGCGGGATACCTGC
>JBPPMI010000222.1:0-4666 GCA_051305975.1 Solirubrobacterales bacterium | reverse complement strand
CGGCGCCCATTACCTCCAGGTGAAGGACGTTTCGACCCCGGAAGACCCCCGCATCCGGATCACGGAGCCGCTGGGCGCTACATGGGGCTCGCATCTGAGCGAGGTGGGTGATTCCGGAGGCAACCTGATCGAAGCCGTCCGCCGACAGACCACGGCCTACGTGAAGCAGGTCCGGCTGGAGAAAAAGAAGAAGTCGCAGCGCAAACCGAAGTAAACCCGCTTCTGGCGGGTTCGTACGGAGGTATCGGGGTAACGGAACTCGGTACAGTCAGTTCCGGGATGGGTAAATCACGGCCGGTGACGGCCGACAGGTAGAGGAGATACATGGGTGGAGTGAAGAATTTCTGGCGGCTGGTGGCACTGGCCGCACTGATGACCGGCTTCGGAGCGGTGGTCTTTGCCGGCCCTGCATCCGCGGCCGACACGACGACCTGGATCTGCAAGCCTGGCCAGTCGGACGACCTCTGTGCCGGCTCGATCGACGGCGTCAACCTGCCGCCCCCCGGAGCGAGCGGCACACCCCTCGGCTACACCCGGCCAACGGACCCGGCGGTCGACTGCTTCTACCTCTACCCGACCCAGAGTGAGCAGGAGACCCCGAACTCGAACCTCGACAAGGACCCGGCCATTCGTCGCGTCGTCGTCCAGCAGGCGCGCATGTTCTCGTCACGCTGCAACGTGTACGCACCGATGTACCGCCAGGTGACCTACAACGGGCAGCAGGGCTCCAACTCGCCTGACGTAGAAGTCGCCTACGCGAGTGCCAAGGAAGCCTTCCAGAGTTTCCTGGACAACTACAGCAAGGGCCGTCCGTTCGTGATCCTGGGCCATTCCCAGGGCTCTACACACGCCATCAGGCTGATCGACGAGATGATCGACACCGATACCGAGCTCCGCAAGCGTTTCATCGGGGCGATCACGCCCGGAGGCAACCCGTGGGTACCGATCGGCAAGAACGTCGGAGGCATCTACGCCAACGTTCCAGCCTGTTCCGAGGTGGGTGAATACGGATGCATCACCGCGTTCTCGACTTACAACGACGTGCCGGGCCCCACTGCCCCCTACGGCCGCTTCGGGTACTTCCCGTATAAGGAAGCCCGCCCGGATCCGGCCAGGTTTGAAGTCATCTGCACCAACCCTGCGTTGCTCGACGGCGGCAATGGCAATGCCCTGCCGCTGGCCAACACCGATTACATCTCGAGCACGCCCCCCGCAAGCGAATCGGCCAAACCGTGGATTGGAGAGCCCGACTACTACAAGCTCGCCTGTCAGCGGCAGGATGGAGCGCACTGGCTCAACCTGAGCAAGCTGGATGCTCCGGGTGACAGTCGTCCGGACCTCGGTGCCCTGATCGTCGGGAGCAGCTCCAACTACCACGTGCCTGAGGTCAATCTGACCGAAGGCAACCTGCTCGAGATCGTCCGCCTCCAGAGCGAGCACTACCTGGCCGACGTCGCGGAGCAGGATCGGATTGCTGGTCTCAAGGCGAAGCTCGTCAAGCTGAGGACCGGCCTCGGTAAAGCGAAGAAGCGACTCGTCAAGAAGCAAAAGAACGTGAAGGCGACCGCAAAGAAGCTGCGCAAGGCCAAGAATGGCACCAAGCGCAAGAAGGTTCTGCAGCGGAAGCTCAAGTCCGCCAGGAAGGGCGCAACCAACGAGCGGAAGCGCATCAATTTACTGAAGAAGCAGATCGCGACTGTCAAAGGACTGCTCGCCTGATTGATTCGGGACCGGGTCTGAGGACCCGGTCCCAGTCAGTTCTTGCGGGACACGAAGTCTTCGAGCTTGCGGTTGAAACGGGCCGGCCGTTCCACCTGGACCATGTGGCCGGCGTCATCGATCAGCTCGAGCTCGGACGTGGGGATTCGCTTTTCGTAGCCGTACGCGGCGCCGACCGGGACGAGCCGGTCCTGGTTGCCCCAGACGACCAGGGTCGGCAGCGTGATCTCCTTGAGCCTTTCTCGGGTGTCGTAGCCGGCGAGTTCCCACGCCGCCTGCATCAGTCCCGGTGACCGCACGCCGTAATGGCCGAGTTCCCAGAGGATCTCCCGGCTGACCATCGAGGGGTGGGCGATTATTCCCTTGAAAGACGCGGCCCGCAGGCGCTTGCGGCCCATGTTCCGCTCGAGGTTGCCGGACGCGATCGGCAGCATCATGCGGATCGCGATCTTCGCAATCTGTTTGCGGGTCTGCGGGAAGTTCGCGAAGGTGATCCCGGCGGCGGCGGCCAGGGTGAGGCTCGAGAAACGCTCAGGCGCCTCGATCACCGCTTCGGTGGCGATGAAGCCACCCATCGAATGGCCCACCAGGGCCGTTTCCGGGCCGAGACCGATCGTGTCGGCGAAAGCGACGATCAGGTCGCCGTACGAGTGGATCGAGAGCGACTCGGGTGGCATGGGGCTTGTCCCGAAGCCGGGCAGGTCAAGGGCGACCACCCGGTGGTTCTTCGCCATGGCGGGGATGTTCTCGAGCCAGTTCCGCCAGCTGCCTCCGAGTCCGTGGACGAAGAAGATGGGCGGGCCTTCGCCCAGTTCGACGTAGCTGACCTCGGACACTCCGAGCTCGGACTCGACCGTCACCGATTTGAGGTGTTCCCTCCAGTCGATCCTCAGCCACTCGCCGTCCGAGACTCCGTAGTCATCGTGAACGGGAAGCGGGGGTTCGGCGAGTGCCATGTCTGACTCGGTCACAGGAGACGCACTTTACCGGCCCGGCACCCGCGCCCGGATGGACTGACAGAATGAATGGATGGCAACGGAGGATGAACGTGCCGCACGCCGGGTCCTGGTGACGGGCCTTTCCACCTACTGGGGTGGACGACTCGCCGCTGCCCTCGAGTCGAATCCACAGATCGAGGTGATCATCGGGGTGGACTCCAGCGAACCAACCCGGGAGCTGGAGCGCACCGAGTACGTGAAGGTCGGCGCCCAGCACGGGCTCATCGAGAAGATAGTCAACGCGGCACAGATCGACACGGTCGTCGACACCCGGCTGGTCGTCGATTCGGCCCGGGGCCCGACTGGCGACAAGCCGAAGAGCGTCCACGAGAACAATGTCATCGGGACGCTCAACATCCTCGCCGCCTGCTCGGCAACGGATTCGCCGGTGCGCCGGCTCGTGTTCAAGAGCTCGGCCCACTGGTACGGCTGTGCCCAGGACGATCCCGCCTACTTCACCGAGTCGATGAACCGGAAGCATCCGCCGCAGACCGCGATCGAGCGCGACCTGGTCGAAGCCGAGGCCGCGGTTGACGACTTCCGCAAGCGCCGGCCCGACGTCACTGTCTCTGTCCTCCGGTTCGCCAACGTGCTCGGGGCTGAGGTCGACACGTCGCACGTCCACCTCTTCTCGCTACCGCTGGTGCCGATGGTGCTCGGTTTCGACCCCCGGTACCAGTTCGTCGACGAAGAAGACGTCGTCCACGCGCTGGAACACGTGACCATCCGGAATTTGCCGGGGATCTTCAACGTGGCCGGCGACGGCGTCCTCACGCTCACCGAGACGATCTCGCTTCTCGGAAAGCACCCGCTCCCGGTGATCCCGCCCTGGGGAACCGGCCTGGCCGCAGCCGCGTACCGGCGTTTCGGCCTGGACATCCCCGACGAGATGATCAGCCAGCTCCGCTTCGGGCGCGGCATTGACAATCGCCTCTTCAAGTCGACCGGGTTCCATTACCGCAACACCTCGCGGGAAACCGTGATCCACCTGCGGGAGAGGCTGCGGCTCAACCCGGTTGCTTCCGGTGTCGCCAATCCGTACCGCTACGAACCGGAAGTGGAGGAGTTCCTGCGCCACAGCCCTCACGTGATCCGGGAGCCATCCAAGGACGTAGGTCCTGAAGATGCCGCAATGTTCGATCCCTCGCCACCCGTCGGAGAGTGACCCCGGGGCAGTTCTCTGTCGGCAGCAGAGCTGAAATTCAGCTTGCGTTACACAAAAAGGTCATGCCCGACGGCCGTGGTATCTACAATTACGGAACGGAAACGCAGAAGCTTTGCCTAGCCAGAACAGGGTTTGAATGGGACGCAAGACTCAGATATTGATGGTCGCAGCAGTTTTCCTCCTCATCGGAGGAGCCGTCGGTGCCTACGCATATGACAGTTCCCAGAAGGACGAACTCGCCGAAGGCGTCACCATCAGCGGAGTCAACGTCAGCGGGATGAACCGCGACCAGGCGACCGAAGCCGTCAAGAACCGCGTGCTCACGCCCCAGCGCAAGCCAGTCGAGGTCACTTTCAACAAAGAGACGTACAAACTTCCCGTCGATGAACTGAAGATCCAGGCCGACGTGGAGAGCAGCATCGACCGCGCCTTCACCGAGAGCCGGGAAGGTTCGCTTCCCTCGCGACTGGTCCGTGAAGTCACCGGTGGAGAAGTCAACGCCGCGATTCCGGTCGAAGTCACGTACTCCAAGCCGGCGGTCAACAGGTTCGTACGTGAAGTCGCCGAAGGCGTAAACGAGGACCCGGTGGATGCCTCCGTGGCGGCCGGTCCCGACTCGCTAAGTGTCGTGAAGGCCGAAGAGGGCCACAAGCTCCGCGACAACCTGCTCGAGGAGCAGCTCTACTCGCTGCTCGACTCGGGCAAGGGAAACCGCACCCTGGCGGCAAAGGTCAACGTGACCAAGCCGGCGGTGACCACGAAGGAAGTCGCGGCCGAGTATCCG
>JBPPMI010000221.1:0-6947 GCA_051305975.1 Solirubrobacterales bacterium | reverse complement strand
CGCTCACCGAGAAGGGCGACCATTGCGGGCACTGCTATGCCCCGCACGATCTTCGCGTCGATGAGTATCCCGACTGACAGCGCCACTCCGAGCATCTTCAGTTCGAGCATCGGCAGTGTCGGGAAGATCGCGAACACCGCGACCATCACGGCGGCCGCACTGGTCACCGTGCTCGCCGTGGCGGCCACACCCTCACGGGCGGCAGCCCGCGGAGAGCGGCCGGCGCGACGCGATTCCCGGATCCGTTCCAGGACCAGGATCGTGTAGTCCATCGAGAGCCCGAACAGGATGACGAAGGCGTTCAGCGGCACCCATTCGGCGATCGAGCCGTTCGACGTGAAGTCGAGCAAGCCCTCCGCCCAGGTGTTCTGGAACACGGCGACCAGGATCCCGTAGGTCGCGGCCATCGAGAGCAGGTTCAGACCGACCACCGCAAAGGCGAGCGGCACGGAACGGAACGTGGCGTACAGAAGAACCAGAGCCAGGAACAGGATCACGCCGATGACGATGGGGGTGGCCGCATCGAGCTGGTCGCCCCAGTCAGTGGTCTCCGCGGTTTCACCTGTGACCTTGAGCTGCGAACCCGGAAGGGTCTCGCTCAGCGTGGAAGGCAACTCGTCCCGCAGGTCGTGGATCACCTGCTGGTTCTTCTCCGGACCCTGTTCGGGGGCCGGTACCCGGACCAGGGCGGTGTCGCCATCGTCGCTGACCCTCACGACGGGTGAACCGGAGCCACCAGTGATCTCCTTCGCGCTCTGTCCGAGCTTCTCCAGTCGCTCGTGAGAACCGGTCGAGCCGAGCGAGTCACCGGTGACCACGAGGTCAGTCGTGGCCGGCGCTCCGGGGAAATTGCTCTCCACCTTCTGGAGCGAGACCATGATCGCCGAGTCCTTGGGTAGCCCGTACTCGGACTCACCGGTGCTCAAGCCGATCGCCGGGACCGCGATCGCACCCATGACGCAGGCGGCACTGACCAGGGCCAGCAGCGGCCGGCGGGTGACCATGCGGGCGAGCCGGTCCCAGAAGCCCATCTTCGTTTCCGGAACCATCGAGAGGGCTGCCTTGTTCGTCCGCCGCCGCTTGAAGCGGGCGACGAAGGGAATCCGGCCCTTGTTGATGCGGTCACCCAGCAGGGCGAGGACGGCGGGCAGCACGGTCACCGAGCCGATCATCGCGATCAGCACGACGAGCATGGTCGAGAGCGCCATCGACATGAACATCGGCAGACCGGTTGCGGCCAGTCCGACGAGGCCGATGATCACGGTGACGCCGGATATGACGATCGCGCGTCCGACCGTGGCCGAGGTCGCGAGGAGCGCGGCATCAGCGCTGCGCCCGTTCTCGCGTTCCTCCCGCTCACGGCGGATGTAGAACAGCGAGTAGTCGACCCCGACCGCCAGGCCGAGAAGGACCACCATGGATCCGCTCGCGTCACCCGCCGGGAACACCTGCGAGATGAGAGCCATTCCGCCCATTGCCGCGATCACCGAGGTGACACCGAGCATCAGCGGGACCGACGCGGCGACCAGGGCACCGAAGGCGATCAGGAGGATCAGGAGGGTGATCGGCAGCGAGATCATCTCGGCGTTTTTCAGGTCCTCTTCGACGATCTTCTCGAACTGCTTGTCGAGCGTGCCGGGGCCGATCGCGTCGACTTCCATGCCAGGATTCGTCGCCTTCGCGGCTTCGGTCGCACTGATCACGCCGTCCACGTGGTCGACGGCGTCGTCGGGCGGTCCCCGGAGGGTTGCCTGGACGAGTGCCTTGCGGCCGCCGTCGGTGAGCGCTCCGCCGGCTTCATACGGATCACCGACCCGCTTGACGTCGCCGTCCTGCTGGAGCGTCGCCACGAGGTCCGCGGTGGCTGCTTTCGTCGCGGACGGTGAATCGGTCGAAACCATCAGGTTCTCGACGGCGG
Organism: Solirubrobacterales bacterium; assembly: GCA_051305975.1. Taxonomy (GTDB): domain Bacteria; phylum Actinomycetota; class Thermoleophilia; order Solirubrobacterales; family 70-9; genus 67-14. The sequence continues at coordinate 5,029 of JBPPMI010000221.1, read as the reverse complement.
GATCACCGAGGCCGGCGTCGGCCAGCAGGGCGTTGGCCGCCTTCGACTCTCCGACGTTCTGGTCGTTGCCGGCGAGCATCTCCGTACCGGTCATGGTGCCGACCGCGAACAGGCCAAAGACCATCACGAGCCAGAGGGCGATGACCGTCTTCGGCCGCCTGGCCGACGCGGTGGCCGACCGGCGGGTCAGCCGGGAAAGGATTCCTCCGTCGCCGAAATTCGACTGGGGGCTGAAACGGGATTTGCCTGAATTGGACATGGCACGATCCAACCAGCCGTCGAGCCCCGTTTCATTGGTGCGGATACCCGGATCCGGCCCGGGAACCCGAATGTCCGGGGTGGGGTTAACCCCCTAACTACGCTTAAGGCGCAGGATCCCGGTCTTCTTCTTTCCGTTGGATGTGATGGTGATCTTGACCCGCTTGATCTTGCCGGCCTTGATCGCTTTTGCTGCCAACTTGTTGACCTTCGCCTTGACGATGCCGGCGTCGAAGGTGGCCTTGCCGAGGGTGCTGCCCTTGCGGAAGGTCTTCCCGCCGACCGTGTACTTCTTGACCGAAGTCGCGGTGAGCTTGCCCTTGCCGGCCTTCGACAGCTTGACCAGCAGGCTGCGACCGGTGAACGAGGCGCCGAGCGCACTGATGCTCGAAGTTCCGGCGTTACCGGTCGGTCCGACCGGAGCCGACGGCGGGGGCGGAGGCGTGGAAGCTTCCGGCTCGACCGTGACCGAGGCGTCGTCGGAGAGCACGGCTCCCGAACCCTGGGCCGTACTCGAGCTGACCCCCGCCGTGTTCACGTACTCGTTGCCTCCACCCGGGGTTCCGGTGCGGACCTCGAGGCAGAGCAGGTAGAGCGTCGCGTTCAGCGGGTGATGCGTCGGGTTCCAGACACGGAAGACCCTGGTCTTCGGCTGCGGATCGTTGCCGAGCTGGACCAGCTCTTCGTCGTATTCCCAGCCGGCCACGATGCCCTTGGCGTTCTCGCCGCAGGTCAGCTGCTCGGAAGCGGTCTGGTCGGCTCCGACCTGGATCGACTTCGTGATCGTGGTGAACTGGAGTTCGGACGAAGCGCCGTTGATCGCGCTCGTCTTGTTCGACAGGCAGCGGATGCTGACTTCTGCCGTCGTGTTGTTCTGGTCGATGCGGAGCGTGACCTTGCGGCCGGTCGCTCCGTTCGGGGCGCTGGCGATGACGTATGCGCGGCCGCCGGTGACCTGGAGGCCGGGGGCGATCGGCGTGTAGCCGCTGCCACAGGTGAGGTTCACGGTGTGGACGCCCTGGTTCAGGACGACCGTCTGGGTGACGGGCGCGCTGACCAGCAGCTCGTGGCCGCCGGTGGTCTTCTTCGGCAGACAGACACCGAAGAGCTTGACCTGGGCCTGGCCCGTCGAGTGGTTCGTGACCGTCGCTTCGTACGTGCTCTCGCTGATCGACTTGAGCTTGTGGACTTCGACGCTGTTCAGGTCGCCGGTGCCCTGGTCGACGCTGTCGACGCGGACCGAACCGTCGGACATGATGCCGTCGGCTCCACAGGTGATCTGGGCCGTCTGGGTCTGTCCGGCCTGGATCGAGACGTGCTGCTCGACCTTGCCGATCGTCAGCTGGTCGTTGGTGTTGTCAACCGTAAGGACCTTCGCCGTGGCGTAGATCTTGTAGGTCTTGGTCTGTCCGGCCGCGAGGGTCCCGGCGACGCATTCGACCTGCTGGCCGCTGACCGTGCAGGGCGCGTCGGCCGAGTTCACGGTGAGGCCGACCGGTACGAGGTCGGAGACCTTGACGTTTTGCGAGTCGGCGGTGCCTTCGTTCTTCACGGTGATGGTGAAGACGACCTGGTCACCGTCGCTGACCACGGGGTTGTCCGCGATCTTGGTGATCTTCAGCTTGGGCGAACCGGTCGGACCGTCCGGGGTGGTCGGCGGCAGGCAGCCGTCGAACGGGGCATGGTGCGTCTCGAAGTTCGACTGGAAGCTCTTCGCGATTACCTGGCCGATGTTGTGGCCGACCTGGGCCGAGTTCAGGTGGGCCTTCGGCGCGAGGACCGTGCCCGCAAAGGCGGAACCGGTCTGCAGCTTCACGTCGGTCGCGGTGGAGAAGTTCCAGAGCATCTTCTTGTTGAACGTGGCCGTGGCGCTGTCCTGCGCCTGGTTCCAGTTGCCGCCTGACCTGAACCACATCTGGCCGTCGATCTGGACGTTGGCGCCGGAAACGTTGATCAGCGCGGTCGATCCCGACGGGACGTCGATCAGGATGTTGCTGAGGCCCGAGAGCTGGGCGGCGGTGACCGAGAAGACGTTGCGGGTCGTGTCGGTGCCCTTGAGGTAGAGAGAGTTGTTGCCGCCGGTGAACCCGGTGACGTTTGCGTTCGAGGTGTTCACGACCGTCGCCGAGCCGTTGGCCGTCGTGGCTGCCCACGAGGCGGACTTCGCGGTGAGGTCGGTGAATGCCGCGGCGAAGTCGATCGGCGCGGTGGTCAGGTAGCTGCCGACACCGTTGAAGTTGACGTTGCCGGTTCGTCCGGAGAGGTAGGCGCTGCCCTTCTGGAGGTTGAACGAGTTCGAGGTCCCGTTCACGACCAGGGCGGGATAGGTGGTCGGCGTGTTCGCCGGAAGATGGGTGCCGACTGTCATGCCCGACGCGGCGAGGTTGCCGCCGTAGGCGATTGCGCCTTCGGACTCGGAACCGCGCGAGCCGTTCGTCTGGATGAACTCGGTGTAGCCGGTGGCCGCGCCGAGCGGATTGGTCACGCATTCGGTGGCGGGCGTCGTCGCGGTTGCCGTGCTGGAGAAGGAAATAAGTGCAAAAAGGCCCAGAATCAGGCTGAGCGCGGCAGAAACCGCAACGCGGGTACGAGAGTTCACTTTGGTCCTTGGGTCAAATGTTGGTAAATGAGCCAATGACGCAAAGGAACGTTCGTTCCGATGACGTGTCGTCATGACACGGCCGCTTGCGGGTTCTCACCTGGCGCAAGACGAAGTCAGCGACTGCCTATATCTTCCTGCCTGCTCTTCAACAATAAGTAAAGGGAAAGTTGCGGTCACCTCGAGTGAGGTGGGTCACTCAGGCTTTGCGGTCGGAGCGCTTCGTGCGGGGCACGGTGCGGAAGACGTGGTCCCAGAGCGGACTCGAGACGCCGTAGCCATAACTGCCGTCCTGGAAGTGGTGCCGCATGTGGTGCTCGCGAACTTTCTTGCCGATCTTCGACTTCGGGACGAAGTGATGGACGTAGTAATGCGTGTAGTCGTAGACCAGGTAGCCGATCAGGAAACCGGCGAAACTGATGTATCCGGCGGGCGACCCGAAGACCAGGACGAAGGCTGCGAAGAAGATCGCGGCGAGGGGGAGACCCACCGCCGGCGGCATCACAAGCCGCATCCGGTCGTTCGGATGGTCGTGGTGGACGCCGTGGATTATGAAGTGCAGCTGGTCGCCACCCTTGATCTTGGGGTGCCAGTGGAAGAGCAGGCGGTGGAGCCAGTACTCGGAGAGCGTCCAGATCACGAGGCCGGCGACCGAGAGTCCGGCGACCGCCAGCGCGGACGAACCGGCGTCGATCGCGAGGTAATACATCACGCCGATGATCGGGATGAAGATCACCGCGGGCACCGCCGGGTGGACTCTGGAGAAGAAATTGAGAAAAGAATTCTCGAATAAGTCGGGCGACGCCGAGAGTTGCGATGTTCGTTCGGTTGTACCCATGATCAAGTCTGAATGGTAGCGTGAATGCCCCCGAACTTAGGAGAACCAGACCTGCGTATGAGTAATTCCGCGACGTTGACCCAAGAAGACTTCAAAGTTGCCGATCTGAGCCAGGCCGAATACGGCCGCAACGAGATCCGCCTCGCCGAGCACGAAATGCCCGGCCTGATGTCGACCCGGCGCGAGTTCGCCGATTCGAAGCCGCTTGCCGGCGCCCGGATCACCGGCTCACTCCACATGACCATCCAGACGGCCGTGCTCATCGAGACTCTGGTTGAACTCGGCGCCGATGTGCGCTGGGCGAGCTGCAACATCTTCTCGACGCAGGACCACGCCGCGGCCGCGATCGCCGTGGGCCCGAACGGGACCCCGGAAGATCCGCAGGGTGTTCCGGTCTTCGCCTGGAAGGGCGAGACGCTGGAGGAGTACTGGTGGTGTACGGAACAGGCCCTCACCTGGCCGTCCGTGGGTGACGATGGTTCCGTCGGCCCGAACATGCTGCTCGACGACGGGGGCGACGCCACGCTCCTCATCCACAAGGGTGTCGAGTACGAGAAGTCCGGCGTCGTGCCCGACCCCTCGACCGGTGAATCCGAAGAGTTCCGTGTCGTCCTTCAACTGCTGACCGACTCGGTCGCCAACTCCCCGAGCAAGTGGACCGATCTCGCCAAGGGCGTCATGGGTGTCACCGAGGAGACCACCACCGGCGTCATGCGTCTGTACGAGATGAAGGAAGCCGGCGACCTGCTGTTTGCCGCGATCAACGTGAACGACTCGGTCACGAAGTCGAAGTTCGACAACCTCTACGGCTGCCGCCACTCGCTGGTCGACGGCATCAACCGGGCGACCGACGTCATGCTCGCTGGCAAGACCGCCGTCGTCTGTGGCTTCGGCGACGTCGGCAAGGGCAGCGCCGAATCACTGCGCGCCCAGGGTGCCCGCGTCATCGTCACCGAGATCGACCCGATCTGCGCCCTTCAGGCGTCGATGCAGGGATACGAGGTCAACACCCTCGAGAACGTGATCGGCACCGCTGACGTGTTCATCACGACGACCGGCAACAAGGACATCATCACTGCCGACCAGATGAGCCGCATGAAGCATCAGGCCATCGTCGGCAACATCGGTCATTTCGACAACGAGATCGACATCGCGGGCCTCGAGAACATCGACGGCATCAAGCGCATCGAGATCAAGCCGCAGGTCCACGAGTGGACGTTCAGTGACGGAACGTCGATCATCGTCCTCTCTGAAGGACGCCTGCTGAACCTCGGCAATGCCACCGGCCACCCGAGCTTCGTCATGTCGAACTCCTTCACCAACCAGGTGATGGC
>JBPPMI010000220.1:0-6097 GCA_051305975.1 Solirubrobacterales bacterium | reverse complement strand
CTGACCATCGACGACCCAGACCATCGGGTTCAAAGCTGATGATGGTCAGTCGGTGTTTTTCGACTCGAGTACTTCGTAGGACCAGATCTCGCTGTTGGTGCCGACCGGACCCTTCTCGCGGTGCTGCGAATGGCCGGCGGCGAAATCCGGGCTCTTCACCCAGTTCATGAAGTCTTCTTCCGAACGCCAGCGGGTGACGACGAGGCAGAGGTCGCGTTCGTCATTGGGGCGGAGCAGGTCGAAGGACTCGAACCCTTCGGCCTCCTCGACCTTGCCGGCACGCGAGGCGAAGCGCTCGGCAAAGTCGTCGAAGCGCTCGCGGGGGACAGTGATTGCGTTGATCTTGACGATGCTCATCCCCGGATCCTAGATCGCGGAAGGAACGATCGATACGCGGCGTCCGTTCAGGTCGAGATCGGAGACCGCCATCACTGCCTGGCGCAGACGCGGCGTCATCAATCCCGCACCATTCTTGTCGCCTGGCAAAAGGGGGCAGTGCCTTCGGGGTCGTGGCCGCTGCGAAAGTCGGTGACCCGCCACAACGGCTCCCAGCACCCGTGCCGCTCCAGGATCTCGCGGACCTCGCCGGCCGCGTCCTCGGGCAGATCCTGGAAACGCGTCTGTAACTGCTTCAGGCACCAAGTCCGGTAGGCACTCGTCGGGATTCCGCGATAGGTAACGCCCTGGACCTGAAGGTCATGACGCTTCTCGCCGGCGGTGAACGCAATCGCGTTCTGCGCCAGCGCTTCGAGGTGGGTCTGGCCGATCTCTTTCAAGAGCGGAGCCCAGTCATCCGGGATCCCGGTGACGAGCGACTCATCTCCGAGCCGACCGACCCTGGCATTCCAGGTGCGAGCCACCCATTCAAAAACGGCGGGTGCCCGTTCCTGCATCAGTTGCGCCGGGGTCGGGTCGTGGACGAAGTGGCGAAAGAAAGGCCCCATCAGGCCGAAGTCACTGATCGTGGGGCGGTCCCCCAGCATGAAGGGACGGTCGATGAAGATTGCCTCGAGCCAGTCGAGCAGGTTCAGGTAGCTCGACTCGACGTGCTCCCGGTTCGACTTGTCGACTCCATCCCCGCTCACGAACAGGCGCTTCTGTCGCCTCGTCACCCAACGCCGGCGCTCGGCGAGGGGAACACCGGGGATCGTGATGATCTCTTCGGCCAGCCGGGTACCGGCCAGGTAACGGTCGGGGGCGAACGACCAGCGGTAGTACATGGCAGGACGCCAGAGCCATTCGTCGGCGTAGTCCTCGATCAGCAGCGAGAGATATCGCTGGACCGGGTCGGCAGGTATGACCGCCGGTCCGGTCCGGTCCTGCTCCAGCCAGGCGATCATCGGCGTCGTGTCGCTCATCCAGCGGCCATCGTCGAGCTCGACGCTCGGGAACTGCGTGGCACCGAGATGCCCGGGAACCACGGACCGGTAGAGGTGGGAATCCAGGGGCCGGAACTCGTAGTCGATCTCCCGCCAGCGGAGGTAAGCCTCGAACTTGCCGGTGAAATACGAGATCTTCGACCCGAAAACGATCATCGTTCACCCTAGCGCCGACATGGTCAGCGGCGGGCAGGGATGATGTCCGGATGAGATGGTCGACCGTCCTCCGCTTCCTCCCACCGCTTGCGCTGATGGGACTCATCTATTTCCTGTCCGCTCAGCCCGATCTGTCGACCGGTTTCGGCTTCTGGGATCTGGTGCTTCGCAAGCTGGCTCACGCGGGCGTTTTCGGACTTCTCACCCTGCTCTGGTTCTACGCGCTGAGGCCGGTCACGCCGCGTGCTCTGGTCACCGCCGCCGCTATCGCTTTCCTGTTTGCGATCTCGGACGAGTACCACCAGACCTTCGTGGACGGGCGGCATGGCAGTCCGATCGACGTCGGGATCGATTCGATCGGAATCGCGGCTTCGCTGCTTCTCGTCAGGTCGCGGCGATTCGGGGTGCTCGGTCGATGACCTGGAGAGGGTGGACAGCGGATCCATCCGCTACCTGCCCATCGGTGAACTAGGCTATTCGCATGACCTCCTGGCGAAGCTCACTCGTTTCGATTGCCCTGCTGGCGACCTTGGCCATGGCCTCGGCCGCACAGGCCAAGACGGTCAACGGCTGTGTGCTCGAGCAAAACGCAAAATGCGCCTCGAAGAAACTCAACTGGAAACTGAGTTTCCACGGAAAGCTCAACGGGGCCAACTTCTACAAGTCGAAGCTTCGTGGAGCGGACTTGAGGAACGCCAACCTCAAAGGGGCGGACCTCCGCTTCGCCGATCTCACGAGCGCCGACTTCACGGGTTCCTACCTGAAGGGCGCGAAGCTGAAAGGGGCGACCCTCACGAGTGCCAACTTCAGCAACGCGACGGTCACCGGTGCCAACCTCGCCGCGGTGAAGGCAGAGAACTCCCGGTTCTATGGCGCAGAGCTCAAGGGCTCCCTGCTGAAGAACGGCGATTTCAGCAACGCCAGCTTCTATGGCGCGGATCTCACCTCCGCCAACCTTGCCGGATCCAATCAGCCGCCACCGCCGCCGCCGTTCTCGAATGCAACCCCGAAGACGACCACCAACCTGATCAACGCCAATCTCTGGGGAGCAACGCTCACCGGCACCAACCTCACGAACGTGAACCTGGAGAACGCCAATCTCTACGGAGTGGTGGCCATGCCGTCCCCGGCGAATTTCACCGGAGCCCTGCTCTACTCGGCCAACCTCAGCAGTGCGATCTTCGACGGGGCGAACTTCACCCGGGCTTTCATGCACGCCAGTTCGATCCAGATCACGTCGCTCGACGGGGCGAACTTCACCGACGCGTCACTCGGGTCGGTGGTCCTGATCAACTCGAGCTTCGAGGGCGCCGATTTCACCGGCGCCATCTTCCCGCGAGCCGTCTGGATCAACGTGACCTGTCCCGACGGGACGATCCAGAGCACTGCCTGCCCCACCTAGTTGACTTCGACCCGGCTGGTCAGGTCGGGATCGGCCTTTTTCCAGAAATCGCGGTCCGGCTCAGGATGAAAGGTCAGCCGGGTACGAGGACCACCTTACCCGTCACCTCGCGCTCGTAGATCACCCGGAGTGCCGTGGCCTTCCGGCATCGGTTACGCGCGGCTGATCATCGGGTCGACGTGCCCGCTATCCCGATCATCTGGCCGAGGCGTTCGGCGGCGCCGTTTTCGCCCCCGGGCCAGGTGAAGATCCCCTGGCCGGCGGTCAGTGCCTCATCAGGCGCCGGACCACGCCCATCAGCTCATCGGTCCGCTCGGCCTGCTTCTCGGGCTCGCCGCCGATCACACAATGCTCGGTGTGATCCTCGAGGAGACTGAGGGCGACCTTGTCGAGCGCCGCCTGGATCGCGGTGATCTGGGTGACGACGTCGATGCAGTACCGGTCTTCTTCGACCATCCCCTGGACCCCCCGGACCTGGCCCTCGATCCGGCGTAGGCGTTTCTGGAGGGCAGCCTTGTCGGGGGTGTATCCGCGAATCGGTTCCGTAGTCATTCACCCAGAGTAGCATGTACCCCCTGGGGGTATGCTATGGTCGTCGACAGATACCCCCCACCGGTATATCGATACGAGGGAACCGAACTTTCATGACAGTAGTAATCGAAGACAGCAACCAGGAACCAGACCCATGAGTCCCGTCCTGCGCATCGGATCGTTCGCCGCTCTCCTCGCGGTCGTATTCGCCGCAGCGGCAGTCGCCGGCTCGCGGATCAGTCCGGAGGTCGAAGAGAGCGGACCCCACAGCAGCTCCAACGGAGAGGAAACGATGAGCACGCACGCGGAAACCGAGGCGGACACAACCGCCCACGCAAACCACGAAACTTCTCCGGCTTCCGGCGGCCTTCCCGGGTTGGCCGTCGCGCGGGACGGCTACCGTTTGGTTGCTGACCAGCAGACCTTCGACGCCGGACAGCCGCAGACCCTGACCTTCCGCATCGAGCGCGACGACGGCTCGACCGTCGAGGACTTCGACGTGGAACATGACCGGCGCATGCACCTGATCGTCATCCGTCGCGACCTCCAGGGGTTCCAGCACCTTCACCCCGGGCAAAGGGCCGACGGGAGCTGGTCGGTGAAGACCGAAGAGCTCGAACCCGGCGTCCACCGGGTCTTCGCCGACTTCTCGACGAGCGGACAGTCGCTGACCCTCGGGACCGAGGTATTCGTCCCCGGTCAGTTCGAACCGGAACCGCTCGCACCGGTCTCCGAAACCGCCGATGCCGGCGACGGATACGAAGTCACGATCGATTCGGCCGCGGCGGCGGGTGGGGAAACCGTCCCGGTGGCCTTCGAGGTGACCCGTGAGGGTCGTCCCGTCGATGGGGTCGAGCCGTACCTCGGGGCCGACGGGCATCTGGTCGCTTTGCGTGAAGGTGACCTGGCTTTCCTCCACACCCATCCAGAGGGCGAGCCCGGGGGACCGGGGCCGATCAGGTTCGAGGTGAACTACCCGAGCCCGGGGAACTACCGCCTCTTCCTCCAGTTCAAGCACGGTGGCAAGGTCCACACCGCTGCTTTCACCAGGGTCGTGGGAACCACCGGGCATGAGCACGAGGGTGGTGCGAGCCATGATTGACCAGGCTGAAGGCTCATTGGAGATCGCCGTCGAAGGCATGACCTGTGCCTCCTGCGCGAGCCGCGTGGAACGCAGGCTGAATGACCTGGAAGGGGTCGAGGCCAGTGTCAACTTCGCGACCGAGAACGCCGCGGTCAAGTTCGATTCCGACCTGGTCGAAACTTCCGAGCTGCTCGAAGCGGTCAGGTCGGCCGGATACGAGGCCAGTCTCCCGGTGGCCGGTGCGCCGGTCACCGACGGAGAACCAGAGGGCGATCCGGAGCTGGACGGCTGGCACAACCGCCTGATCGTGTCGGCGGTCCTTTCGGTTCCGATCTTCCTGATGGCGATGATCCCGGCGTTCCAGTTCGACTACTGGCAGTGGCTGAGCCTCCAGCTGGCGACGCCGGTCGTCCTCTGGGCCGCCTGGCCCTTCCACCGGGCCGCCTGGCAGAACCTCCGCCACGGCGCCGCGACGATGGACACCCTGATCTCGCTGGGAACCCTCGCCGCCTACGGGTGGTCGGTGGTCGCCCTGTTCTTCCTCGGGGCGGGCGAACCGGGCATGACGATGAGGCTCCAGCTGATCCCCGAGCAGGGCGCGGGCGCGTCCGAGATCTACTTCGAAGTGGCTGCCGTGGTCATCACCTTCATCCTCGCCGGGCGCTACTTCGAAGTGCGGGCGAAACGCAACTCTGGCTCGGCGCTCCGGGCCCTGCTCGAACTCGGGGCCAAGGAGGTCTCTGTCCTCGATGGCGTCGGAATGGAGAAACAGATCCCGGTAGCCGACCTCGCCGTGGGTCAGACCTTCGTGGTCAGGCCGGGAGAGAAGGTCGCGACCGACGGCGAAGTAATCGAAGGCCACTCGGCGATCGACCGGTCGCTGCTGACCGGCGAGTCCCTGCCGGTCGAGGTCTCTCCGGGCGACGCCGTGACCGGGGCCACCATCAACGCCGGCGGGCGCCTGCTGGTGAAGGCCACGAGGGTAGGCTCGGACACCGCGCTCGCCCAGATCACCCGGCTGGTGACGGACGCCCAGAACGGCAAGGCCCCGGTGCAGCGGCTGGCAGACCGGGTCTCGGCTATCTTCGTCCCGGTGGTCATCGTGCTCGCGACCGCCACCCTCGGGTTCTGGCTCGCCGCCGACGTCAGCACCACCTACGCCATCACCGCCGCGGTGGCGGTCCTGATCATCGCCTGCCCCTGCGCCCTCGGGCTCGCGACTCCCACCGCCCTCCTGGTCGGGACCGGCCGGGGCGCGCAACTGGGCCTCCTGATCAAGGGGCCTGACGTCCTCGAATCGACCCGGCGGGTCGACACGATCGTGCTCGACAAGACGGGCACCGTCACGACGGGCCAGATGACTCTCCAGGGCTCTGCCGTCGCTGCGGGGGAAGACCGCACGGCGGCCCTCCGCCTCGTCGGGTCCGTGGAGGATGCTTCCGAGCACCCGATCGCAAGGGCGATAGCCCGGGCGGCCCGGTCGGAGGCCGGTCAGCTGCCGACGGTGGAGAGGTTCATCAACCGGGAAGGCCTCGGAGTCGAAGG
>JBPPMI010000219.1:0-3346 GCA_051305975.1 Solirubrobacterales bacterium | reverse complement strand
AGATCGCGAGCATCAACGGACAGCCGAGTTCGTTCAGGCGGTCGAGGCCCTGGAGTGACTCGACGGTCTGGGCCGGCGTCTTGGCGAAGTCCGGTCCGGGGTCGAGCACCACCTGGTCGCGTTCGATGCCGGCCGCGGCGAGGGCGGCGAGTCGGGTCTCGAAGAACTCGACTTGCCGGCTGACCACCCCGCCGGGGTAGAGCGCTTCGTCCCATTTCTGGGCCTTCGGCGGGACCTCGGTGTGCATGACCACCGTCGCGGCGCCACGGGCCGCGCAGACCGAGAGCATCTCGTTGCTGCCACTGCCGCTGATGTCGTTGACGATCGAGGCTCCGGCCACGAGGGCGGCTTCGGCCACTTGGGGCTTGTAGGTGTCGATCGAGACGAAGGCTCCGGCTTCGACTGCGGCTTCGACCACCGGCAGGATCCTTTCGATCTCGGTAGCGGCCGTGATGGCGGGACGGTTCGTCACGTTCGACTCGCCACCCACCTCGATGATGCCCGCACCGGCTTCCATGTGCTCGTGGACCCTTTTCACCGACCCCGCGGTGGACCGGTCGCCGCGGTCGGAGAAAGAGTCGGGGGTGGCGTTGATCACGCCGACCACGATGGGCCGCGCTACGTTAATCTCGCCCGCAGCACCACGCAGTCTTCGTTTCTCAGCACTCACACCGACGATGCTAGACACCTACGACCACACGGACTTCGCCGCGGCGAAACTTCCCGCGAGGCTGCCGGGGCCGGTGTCGGTCGTCGTACCTACCCGCAACACCGCCGGCACGATCGCCCAGACGGTGGCGGAACTGCGCATCCTGGCGGACGCCGGAATCGTCAGCCAGATCCTGGTCGTCGACGCCGACTCACCGGACGGTACCGCGGCGACGGCGAGGGACGCCGGGGCGGAAGTCGTCTCCGAGAACTCGCTGGTCCCCGGGGCCGGGCCGGTCTGCGGGAAGGGCGACGCGATGTGGCGTTCCCTCGAAGCGGTCACCGGCGACATAGTTGTATTCGTGGACGGTGACATCGCCGACTTCGGGCGGCATTATGTGACCGGATTGCTCGGGCCGCTCTGTGGCAAGTCCGGCAAGCAGTTCGTAAAAGGTTCCTACCGGCGTCCTTTCCGGCAGCAGGAGAGCGAGCAGCCGGCCGGCGGCGGACGGGTGACGGAACTCACCGCACGCCCCCTGCTCGCGAGGACCGTGCCCGAGCTCGCCCGGTTCGACCAGCCGCTGGCCGGAGAGGTCGCCGCCCGCCGTGATTTGCTCGAATCGATCCCGTTCTTCACCGGTTACGGCGTCGAGATCGCGATGCTCGTCGAGGTCTGGAACCTGATCGGAATCGAGGCAATGGCTCAGGTGAGTCTCGGGACCAAGCGGAACGCACACCAGTCGCTGGCATCACTCGGCGGCATGGCGAACGAAGTCATCGAGGCGCTTGCTTCGACACTGGACACGCTGGGGCGGGACGACCTCGGATCGATCGGTGCCGCTGAAGGCGTCGCCGGCTCCCTCACGGTGCGACCGGCCCGAAAGGCGGCACCGCCGAAAGTCTCGGGCGAAGGTACCGTCTAAGGCGATGTCCATCCGCTGCGTCTACACCGACCTCGACGGCACCCTGCTCGGCCACGGGGCGTCACTCTTCAGGAATCACGTCGGAGAATTTTCGATGATGCAGGCCCGGGGGCTCGAAGCCTGCTCGAGGGCCGGGGTGGAGGTGGTCATCATGTCGGGCCGCCGGCGGATCCAGGTCCATGAGGACGCCCGCATCATCGGCCAGTCCTCGTTCATCTTCGAAGCGGGTTCGGCGTTCGAGATCGACCGTGAATTGACCATGATGACCGGTGACTTCGAACACGACCCCGATCTGAACGTGGTCGAGCAGATATCGGAGCGCGGCGTACCGGAGATGCTGTTCGAGGCGTACCCGGGGAAGCTCGAGTTCCACGAGCCCTGGCACGCCGGTCGCGAGATGTCGCATCTGTTCCGCGGTGAGGTCGATACAGCCGAGGTCAACCGGCTGCTCGAGGAGGAGGGTCACGGCGACCTGCGACTTCTCGACAATGGAGCGATCAGCCGGCCGATGGACGGGATCGAGGTCGCCCATTGCTACCACCTGGTCCCGCGAGGGGTGTCCAAAGCGTCGGCGGTGGCCGCGCACGCGCAGGCCCGCGGCTATGCCAGGGAGGAGACGATCGCGGTCGGCGACTCGGTAGAGGATCTCGAAGTGGCACCTTCAGTGGGCCAGTTCTTCATCGTCGCCAACGGTCCCGAGCGCGACCCCGGCGTCAAGTCGGCGATGGCTGGATTCGACAACGTGACCGTGACCGAGGGCCGCAGCGGCGACGGGTTCTACGAGGCGGTGGTCACCTCGATCATGGGCCGTGCCCAGCCTCTAAACTGAATAGTCCATGTCGAACGAAACCGCAACGGTCGCCGAAGAGGAATATCTCCAGACCATCTTCTGGCTGATGGAAGCAGGGCTGCCGATCACCGGGGCCAACATCGCCCGCGCGATGCAGCTCTCGCCCCCCACGGTCCACGAGATGATCAAGCGCCTCGAACGGGACGGATACGTCACCCGCAGCGCCGACAAGATTCTCCACCTGACCGAGAACGGCCGGGCAGAAGCCGAGCAGATCACCCGCCGTCACCGCATGATCGAGCGTTTCCTCACCGACGTCCTGAAGATTCCGTGGGACGAAGTCCACGAGGAGGCCGAGCGGCTCGAACACGCGATGTCCCCGGTCCTCGAAGAACGCATGCGCGCCGCGATCGGTGACGCCAAGACCTGTCCGCACGGCCATCCGATCGACGGAGTTCGCGAGCAGGGCGCGCCGCTGGCCGACGTCGACGTCGGCGCCGAGGTCATGATCCTCCGCTTCGAGAACGAAGCTGAAGGCCTGCTCCACTACCTGAAGGACATCGGCCTCGAGCCTGGCCTCAACGGCAAGGTGACTTCGAGCGAGACCGACGCCGTCGTGGTGTCGGCCGAAGACGGCGATCACGAAGTGACCAGGACGGTAGCCGAGACGGTCACCGTCCGGGCGGATCCGGCACCGCCCCCGCGGGCCGCACTGCCGGACCAGCTGGTCATCTCGCCCGACCGTTACGGCCGGTAGCCCTAACCGGCAGAAGGTCCCGGGCTGTAGGAACGGCTTCGATCTCCGCGCCGTCGCTCAGGAAGCGGCGTGACTTCGAATCGGGACCGTCAGGCGACGGCTGCAATACGGGCGACTCCTTCGTCGATGAACTCGGGCGGGACCGAAGCGAAGGAGAATCGCAAGCTGGTGCTGCCACCTTCGAGCATGAAGTCGGTTCCCGGGATGAACGGTGCGCCAGCCTCCTTG
>JBPPMI010000218.1:0-14522 GCA_051305975.1 Solirubrobacterales bacterium | reverse complement strand
CCCCTGGTCGATTGCGAGGATCATTTAGTGGTCGAAGGGTAGGAGCGACGGAGGAAGGCGATCAGCAATCCGAGGAGCCAGGCCGGGGTGAAGAAGTAGAGCGAGAAGAATGTCCAACTCACGTAGAGCGGAGTCTCGGAAGGGTTCGTTCCATGCGCCAGGGTGCCGCCGACTGCGACCGCGATGAAGACCGGCAACGGCACGAACAGGCCTGAGAGCCAGGTTCCGGCCCAAACTCCCAGCAGCAGGTAAGCGACCCCACCCGCTCCGGCAACAGCAAGGAACACGGGCGTGGAAGTGAGTTCCCTCAGAATCAGCAAGACGACGGTTTCGAATGCCAGAAACACAAGGCCGATGAGCAGGAAGCGGTTCCAGGCCTGCGCTTCTGTATCGACAGTCGGATTCATCGCTTTGAAATGTAGACCCGGGCGAAGTCGACCATCTGGCGGAAGCGGTGGATGAAACCCTTGAGTGTCTTGCCGGTCGCGCGGTGGGCCAGCTGGAGTTCGTACTCGCCGACCGAGTATCCGGCGCGGACGGCGTCGATCGTCATACCGGTCTCCATCCCGTACTTCGGGGCGAACGGCAGGACCGCGCGCAGGACGTCGACTTTCATCGCCCGCTGTCCGGAGATCGGCGCGTCGGCGACGAAGCCGCAGCGCTTCTCGATCACCCAGCGCGAGAACCCGAGCGCGATGCCGAAACCCCCTCCGACCCGGCGGGCAAACGCGGCAACGGCGAGGTCGCATTCATCGTGGTTGACCGCCGCGACCAGCCTGCCGAGCTGGCCGGCCGACACTGCGAGGTCGGCATCACAGAGCAGGACGGTCTCCGGCAGGTTCGGCGCCGAGAGCATCGCCTCGGCGCAGGCGGTCATGTTGCCACCCTTCCCGTGAACCCTGCCCCGCCGGATCACGTGTGCGCCGGCAGCCAGGGCAAGGTCATTGGTGCCGTCGTCGGAAGCATCGTCAGCCACCCAGATCGCCGCGCCCGGAAACGCTTCTTTCAGCGATGCGATGGATGCAGAAATCGAATCCGCCTCGTTGCGGGCAGCAATAAGAACGGTGAGTGAAGAGGCACCCTCCGGCCCCCCGGGTTCCAGAACAGCTCGCTCCTCGGAAGAGTCCATGAACAGATGACTGTATATGCGAGAGAAAGAATCAACTCGAAGGACTGGCAATGAAATGTCTCTCCTGGCGAGACATTTCACCGCCGATGTTGGTTTATGAGATTTCGGAGGGTGTCCATGACCATCTTTTCTCGGTTTTCGAGCATCGCCGGCGTGATTCTGAGTAGATCGAATCTCATTCCTTTAAGAATCAGGTCCCGGTCACGGTCCGTTTCGAAGGCAAAAGGTCCTCCGTGGTACGTGAAGGTGTCGAGTTCCACGATCACCTTCTCCTCCCGCCACAAACAATCGACTTCGAAGTCTCCGATTTCGACGTTCACCTCGGGATCGGGAATCCCGTACTTCTTGCACAAGCGGAGAAACCAGGCTTCAACATCGGACTTCGTCAGAACTACGAGTGGATCCCACTCCGCGACAGCCTCCCGAAACCTGCCGATTCCGCTGCTTCCCGATCGGCGACTGAGCAAGCTGTGAAATTCGCCTCGGTCAGCGATCCCTTTGCGATTCGCAGCCGCCAGAAACTTTCTCAATTGGACGTCCGACAATCTCGGCGTCATGTCCAGCAATGCACGTGCGACCGAGGTGACCGGAAAACCCCTGTAGCGGGTGAGGTCCTGCGCGGGCAGGGAACGGGTCCGATGGACTGTGAGCCACGAATCCTTCGTGTTCGCGACCCGAGGATTGGAGCGGTTGAAGTCCCTGATGACTTCTATCCGGCCAGTCCCCCTGTCGATTCCCCGAAGAAGTAGCGCAGTCCGATGTGAAAGACAGGCACTCGGGCCGGCAAATAGCAAAGCAGCAGTCCAACGGCCTTCCTGCTTCACCTGGTCGTGGCCGACCGCATAGACGCCATCGACAAGTCGGTGAAGTCTCCCTCGCCGAACCCATCTCGCCAACGATGCTGGCGCTACCCCCAAGTCGATCAACTGGCTTCTGGAAAGGACGCCGAACTGCAGACGTGCCAGTCTCGCGATGGCTGGATCCATTCCGGTTGACGAGACCTGCTCGACATTCTGAGCAAATGGCGGATCGACTCTCGCAATATGGCTTTGCTCTTCAGGCATCGCATACTCATCGTGCCGTTCGCGTCACTTCGCTTCATCGTCCTTTGGGTCGATTTCGAAAAATGAAGTCAACGAAATACCGACGGAACAAGACTCGAAGGGAAGGCAGACCGAACCGGCAATGAAATGTCTCTCCAGGCGAGACATTTCATTGCCAGTTCTTTTGGACTGGCTCCATTCTTGGGTCTGAGGGTCAGGGCCATGATCCGAGTTTCGGTTCTTCCCTTGCTTGGGCTAAGGTTGCGGCTCTATGGCGAACATTGAAGCTCACATCACTGGGAACGTCTGGAAAATCACCTGCGCTGTCGGGGACACGATCGAGGATGGCGACGAAGTCGTGATCCTGGAGTCGATGAAGATGGAGATTCCCGTCGAGTCCGAGGATGACGGTGTCGTCAAGGAGATCAAGTGCGAAGAGGGCCAGTCAGTCACCGAAGGTGACGTCCTCATCGTCCTCGAGTAGTTCGATGGACGGAGTCGAGACGGGCACGGAAAAGCTGCTGCTCGACTTCCCGGACGAGGCGGTCGCCCGGCTCACGATTTCCAACCCGAGCAAACGTAACGCGCTCGACCACGAGATCCTCGACGCGATCACGGCCACCGTGCCGCAGCTCGATCGCGGCATCGAGGTCCGCTGCCTGGTCATCACCGGAGCAGACCCGGTCTTCTCGGCCGGGTACGACATCGGCGGCATCCCGAAAGAGAGCTTCGAGACCGACGCCGAGGCCCTGGTCGCCCACCCCTTCACCGCCGCCCTCGACGCGATCGAGGACTTCCCGTGGCCGACCGTCGCCGCCCTGAATGGGCACTGCCTCGGCGGTGCTCTTGAGATGGCCGTGACTTGCGACCTCCGCGTGGCCGACCCCGGCGCGAAAATGGGCATGCCCCCGGCCAAGCTCGGCCTGATCTACGGGCACACCGGCCTCATCCGCTTCGTCCGCACGATCGGCGTCCCCCGCACCCGCGAGCTTTTCTTTACCGGCAGGAACCTCACGGCCGAGCGCGCCGAATCGATCGGCCTGGTCAACGAAGTGATCGAAACCGACTTTGAGAATGAAGCGGTCGGCTACGCAGCGGCGATCGCTGCCAACGCACCACTGTCGATGAAGGGCAACAAGCAAGCGATCGGCACCATCGTCGAGAACCCGGTCCTCACTCAGGATCAGGTCGATGAACTGGTCGCCCTGCGTGAGTCCTGCTTCACCTCGGAGGACTTCGCAGAAGGCATCTCCGCGTTCGGCGAAAAACGCAAGCCGAACTGGACCGGCCGGTAACCCTTAGCCCGGGAAGTTGGCGCGCATCTCGAGGATGCGCTCCACCGATGCTTCGAACTCGGCGCGCTTCAAGCCGCCGCTGCGAAGCCGTTTGGCCAGGGCGTCCTCTGCTTTGCCCGACTCGCTCACCCGGGTGTAAAGGAAGAGGTCCATGCCCACCCGGGCACCGGCGATCGCGACCCGCTTCGACCCGCCGAAGGCGCGCCCGGCAACGGTCTCGAGCGCGTCGGTGACGGTCACGCCTTCGAAGCCGAGGCGGTCGCGCAGTTCGCCGGTGACGATCGCCTTGTTGAAGGCCGCGGGCTTGTCGCCGAACGCGGTGTAGATCGCGGTGCCGACCATCACGAGCTGCCCGTCGGCCCTGATGAAGGGCTTGTAGGGCGCCTCGTCGATCTTGCGCAGCGCCCGCCTCGAACTCGTCACCGTCTGGACCGCGTCGTCGGTGTTGAGCGACACCATTCCCAGCCCCGGGAAGTGCTTGGCGGTGGCGGCGACGCCGTTCGCCTGGAGTCCTTTCGCGAACGGGATCGCGGTCGCCGAGACCCGCTTGGCGGTCCGGCCGAACCCACGATCGGTGTCACTGATCTCACCGCCGGGCCGGGTCACATCGAGCACCGGCGCGAGATCGATGTTGACGCCCGCGTTCTTCAGGTTCTTCCCGGTTTTCTTGCCCTGCGTGCGCGAGAAGCTCGGTCCGCGCCGGCCCATGACCTCGGCCGAGACGGTCGGGGCACCGGACAGCCGCTTCACTAGCCCGCCCTCCTGGTCGATCATGATCGGCAGGGGATACTTCGCGAGTCCGGAGGGCCGCTTGATCTTCTGGAGCTGACGGGTGACCGAGCGAGCGGCGGCCCTGGTCGGAACGTTTTCGGCAAACAGGACGATCCCGCCGAGGCGCCCGGTCCGTATCGCCCGCTTGACGTCCCGTGGAACCGACGTCCCGTTGAAGGTGGCGATGACCCGCTGCCCGGCCAGTTCGTGGTCGCTCAGCCGGTCGACCAGCGACGAAATCTGCGAAGCGACCTGGGCTTCCGGATCGCTCTGGTCGGCATTGGAGGCTGAACCGACCATGAGGCCGGCGAACATCGAGGCGACGACCAGGAGGGCGCCCACGGAGAGTGCCTTGATCCGGCTGGTCCGGACCTTCGAACCCCTCTTACCGAGACTGAAATTCAAACGGGCCATGTCTTCCGATCATAAGGACCGTGAGGCCCCGATGGGCTCATCCCGTTTCGATGACGTCGAGCGAGCTCTCGGTCGTTTCGATGCGCATCCCGGCCTTGCTCACCAGGTCTGCCACCTCGTCTACGTCGGTCGGCAGGCTTACCGCCTTGAGGACCACCCGGGCGACATCGCCGCGGATCGACTTCGCCATGTGCGAGATCGCCTTGCGCTGCCCGTTCGTCTCGGTGAACCCACGTACCGCGATGAGTTTCGCCTCCTTCGGCTTCCAAAGAGAGCTGTACGAACCGGAACGCATGTCCAGAACGATCTCCTCCGGTTCGTCGAAGCCGCTGCCAGCCATCGCTTTCGACAGCGGTTCCCGCCACAGAGCACCGAGGCCGCCGACCCGCGCCAGCTTCGGCTTCGTCGAGAGCCGGTAGTAGGGGATCAGGTCGCCGGGCCGCAGCATGCCCCAGAGCGCGCTGCTGATCAGCAGGTGGCGGTCGGCCCGCTCCGTCGCCTTCTTGCTCAGGCCGGCCAGTGCGAGCCGCTTGTAGAGCACCCCGGAATAGACCTCGCGGGCCGGTGCCGTCGGCGAGGTGCGGATCTGCGCGTTCAGGGCGATGTCCCCGGCCAGTCCCGGCGACAGGTCCATCACCTTGATCGCCTTCTTGAGTGGCCTTTCCCCCAGGTTCTCGAGCGCCCGTACCAGCCGCTCGCGCGGACGGTCAAGGACGGGCGAGAAGGCGAGCCCTTCCAGGTCGAGCACAGGTCCTGCCACCGACTGGTTCTTGCCTTCGGAGGGCGGGAGAAGTATCAGCATGGTGGCTGTTGGTGCCCGAACCTGGCAGTTAACTGCGACCGGCCCGGTTGCCCGGGCCGGTCGCAGTTCAGTCGAAGGCCGGAATCAGTCCTCGAGGTGGGACGCGGTCGGATCGAGTCCGCCGGTCGGACCGAGGTCCGCCCCGGTACCGCCGCCGGGCACCTTCTGCGAGAACGGCTCGACGCCGCCACCGGAACGGAAGGCGTTGCCGAACGTGTAGATCGGCATACCGATCTCCGTCATGTTGTAAATCCGCGGCTGGTCGGAGATGAACGTCCGCAGGCAGCCGTGGCTGGCCGGGTAATCTGGCACCGACTGATAGCCGTGCGTCGCGTAACCGCGGATGAAGTAGGACGAGTAGTACATGCCGAGCGAGTTGTAGCCGGCGTCCTTGCGGTAGAAGCTGTAGGTGCCGAGGATCGTCGGCGTGGCCGGGGCTCCTGAAGCGATCGGGAAGATGTGGGTCGGCTTGCCCCTCTTGGCGAAGACCAGCACCTGCTGGCCGAGCGGCGCCTCGACGTGGATGCCGTTGTTGCCGAGTTTCTTCTTCCGGACGTGGTAGCCGCCCTTCTTGTTGAAGACCCGCTTCACGATGCCCTTGGAGGCACGTGAGTTCCGGGCGTAGTCGTTCACCTTGCGGTAAGCGAGGACGGCACGTTCCATCTGTCCGTCGAAGCACTTGCCTTGAGCAGGGACCATGTGGAGGCGGTTCAGCGCCTTCCGGAATCCGGCGACGAGCTTGCTGCAGGTGCCGGAGCGGATCGCGGTGTAACGGACGCCCCAGTCCTTGCGCTGAGTGTGGCTCCGACTGATCGGGAACTTGCCCTTGAGCCCGAAGTACTTGGCTGAAACGGCCCACTGGCCTCCACGATCGACGCGGATCCGGCTGCGGAAGGTGCCCTTCTGGCCGTCGGTCGACTTGATCTTCACGCTCTTGCTCTTGAGCTTCTTGCCGTCGTTGTAGTAGTAGACCCGAACGCGCTGCCCGTTTTTGTACGGCACGATGGTGCCCCCGACATGGACCGTGTCCATGATCTTGGCGTCGCCCTTCTTCAGCCCGAAGGGCTTGATCGTGATGTTCGACTTCGCCGGTGTCGCGGCGGTAGCGGAAGGACCGGTCGCGAGGCCGAGCGCGAGGGCGCCCAGGACCACGGCTGCGATCGAAGAGAGAATCCGGATGTGGCGAGGGGGGGAACTGAAGGTGGTGGAACTCACGAAGGTCTCCTTGGATGATTGGCCCAGGATGAGGGCAGCACTGAAGAATAGCCGGTGTGGGCAGCGGCCACTACGGCAGAACGACTATGCGACGGTGGTCGCCGCTTCCGGCATGCGGTCGGCATCCGGGCGGGTCGCCGACAGTTCGGCATCGACGGAAGCCCCTTGGCCGCGGATCAGCACCCCGCGCTGGGCGGGCGGGAACGCATCGGTGATGATCGAGAGCGTGCCCGGCATCATGAACACGGCGCCGATGCCCTGGATCACGCGGCTGGCGACGGCCGCGAAGCTTGACGGTGCGAGCCCGGCAGTCATCGAGGCGATCGTGAAGAGGACGACTCCGAAGACGAACATCCGGAGACGGCCGAAGATGTCGCCCATACGGCCGCCGACCACGAGCAGGACGGCCAGGGACAGCGTGTAGCCGTTGACTATCCATTATCCATTCCAGCCCGGAGTTCGAAGTGTCGAGGTCGCTCTGGATGGAAGCAGGGCGACATTGACGACGGTACTGTCGAACATCAGCGTGAATAGCGCCGCAGTGCAATCGTTGTCTAAGTGACTGAATCACTCAGGCGGCCGGTCGCGCAATACTCCCCCCAGGACGATGCCCCGGCGGAGTCCTCCACTCGTCCGAACGACCCTGAAAGGCCTCATGAAGAAAACATCACTCTTGTTCGCAGCGCTGCTTGCGACAACCGCTCTTGCAGTTGCCGGCTGCGGCGGCGACGATTCATCCGACGAAGAGGCGCCGACCAAGGCCGCCTACATCGAGCAGGCTGACGCCCTCTGTTCAGAGAGCGTGACCGAAATCCAGACGATCTCCGAAGATCTGCCGAACGATCTCGAGTCACCAGAAGTCCAGACCGCGATCTCGGACGAGATCCTGCCGATCTATCAGGAGGAACTCACCCAGCTACGCGAGCTGACCCCGCCCGAAGGCGATGAAGACACAACCGCCGCGATCTACGACTCGGTGGAAGAAGCGCTGGCAGCAGTCGAGGAAGACCCTTCGGCCATCGGTGATGAGAGCACATTCGCCGACTCCAACGAACAGGCCCAGGCCTACGGACTCGAGGTCTGCGGCAGCTGATCCCAGCCAAATCCGTCCGTGAAGGAAGGGCCCCGCGTGCGGGGCCCTTCGCCTTTTCCGGGGGGTTCCGTGACGGATCCGGATCCGGTCCGTAGTACAGATATGAACGTGACACTCGAAGCCGCCCCGACAGCAACGGCTCCCCGGATCAAGAAATTCGAGGACTTGTACCGCGAGAGCCGGGACGACCTCTATTCGTACGTCGCCGGACTCCTGCGGGACCGGGTCGCGGCCGAAGACGTCGCCGCGCTCGCTTTCGAAAGGGCTTACCGCAAGTGGGAAAAATTCGATCCGTCGAGGGGCACACCCCGGGGATGGTTGTTCGGCATCGCCCGGAACGCCGCCCTCGACGAGCTGAGGAAGAGGAAGCGCGAGGCACCGCTCACCCATGACCCGGCGGCCGCCGAATCTGTCGAAGAAGCCGGAGAGGACCTCGAACGCCAGGCGACGGTGACGAAAGCCCTCGCCACTCTGCCTGCCGCCGATCGCGAACTGATCTCCCTCAAGTTCTACGCCGGCCTCACCAACAACGAGATCGCCGAGACCACGGAGATCTCACCCTCGAACGTCGGCACCCGGATCCACCGGGCAATGACCAAACTCAGAGACGCCTGCCAGAAGGAGGCCGACAATGGCTGATTTCAACGAATTGAACGACCCCGAACTGGAGGCACTCGCCGTCGTCCTTGGCGAGAACCGCCCCGCACCGGAAGCCGGGTTCGCCGAGAAGCTCGACACGGCCGTCGCCGACCACTTCCCCAGGGTATGGTCGGCCGGAGTGACCAGCCCGGGGTTCTTCGCCCGGCTGAAGGAGCGCTTCCGCGACGCCCGTCCGTTCGCGCTGCCCGCGACCGCCGGCCTGGCCGGAGTACTGGTCATGGCCGTCGTGGTCGGGGTCGGTGTCAACGGACCCGACACCGAAACCACTGACTCCTCGTCTTCTTCAGAGGCTCCGGCCATCGCCACCGATTCCGGAGGTGCCGCCGAGTCGACCGTCGATCAGGCTGCACCCCCGATCCCGAACGCACCGGGCAATCAGGGTGGTGGCATCACCGACTTTGAGGCAAACAGCAAGCAGCTGGTCTACGGCGATTCGGTTCGCACCTCCAAGTCCCCCGGGGCCTACGCCGCGGGTACCGATGACCGCAAGGTGGCCTATGAAACCGGCATCACCCTCGGCACCGAACCGGAGAACGTCCAGGACGTCAGCAACGACATCGTCGGAGTGGTCGACGATCACAACGGCATCGTGCTCGATTCGTCGGTCGAGGACGGTCCGGCAGGTGAAGCCGGGGCGAGCTTCAGCCTGATGATTCCGAGCGAGCAGCTCGAGTCCGCGGTGAGCGACCTGTCCGGCGTCGCCGATCTGCGCGCGCGCAGTCAGGAGACCGAGGACATCACGGCGCCGACCCTGACCGTCGAGGACTCGCTCCGCGATTCCCGCGCCCGGGTCGACAGCCTGGTCAAGGAGCTCTCGGAAGCCACCACCGACGTGGACCGCACCCGGATCGAAGACGAGCTGGCGCAGGAACGGCGTCAGGCAGCCCGGCTCACGACCAGGCTGAACAAGCTCGAACGGAGGGCGAACCTGACCCCGGTCGGCGTGACCGTCCAAACCGGTGGTGACACCAGCACTGACGACGAGGACCCGACCTGGGGCGTCAGCGACGCCATCGACGACGCCGGCGAGATGCTCGGCATCTCGGCCGGAGTGGCCCTGATCGCGCTCGCGATCGCAGTGCCGATCGGCCTGATGGTGCTGATCGCACTAGCGCTGAACCGGGCGTGGGTGAGGCACTCGCGCCGGAGAGCCCTCGACGAAAACTGATCAACCGCCGAGCATCCACTCAAGCGTCTGCGTTATCTGCGCAGATACCGCAGTTATCGCAGGCGCTTGGTCAGGTCAGGCGTCGTAGGGCTCGAAGTCGCTGGTGCGTGCTCCGCAGACCGGGCAGAACCAGTCTTCCGGGATGTCCTTGAACTCGGTGCCCGGCGGGATTCCCCCGTCGGGATCGCCTTCGGCCGGGTCATAGATCCAGCCGCAGGACACGCAGATCCAGAGGCTTGAGGTGGCGGTCGTCATGAACATGAGATTACCGGGGTCCGGCCCCGCCAGAGTGTTCAGATGTCTCACGACCCCGGGGGTCGATACGGTAAGGACGTGGCGCAACTCCCAGAGCCGGGTCCCTCGGAACGAATCAACCTCGGCGACCCGACCGAACCACGCGCCGCGGCAACGGTCATCCTGCTCCGCGACAGCGACGCCGACGGCTCGCTGGAGGTCCTGCTGCTGAGGCGATCGGAGAACGCGCGCTTCATGCCCAATGTCTGGGTCTTCCCCGGTGGAGCGCTCGATCCGGAGGACGGCGACGGGATCGAAGGACTGAAGACCTGCGCGATCCGGGAGCTCCACGAAGAGGCCGGAGTCGAACTCGACCCTTCGACCCGGCTTGTCCCGCTGGCCCGCTGGGTCACGCCGGAGGTGATCAAGACCCGGTTCGACACCTGGTTCTTCGTTGCCGTGGCCCCGCCCGGGATCGAGATCGTCCCCGACGGGAACGAAATGACCGCCGAGCGGTGGGTGTCCCCCGCCCAGGCCCTCGCCGAGTACGAAGCAGAGGAGTTCGCGATCGTCTTCCCGACCGTCAAGCAGCTTGAAGCGCTGGTCCCGAGCAAGAACACCGCCACCGCGATGGCCACCGCCGAGGCCGACCCGAACTCGTCACGCCAGGTCCTGCCCAAGGTGATCGGCGACGAGAGGCACCACCGCGTGGTGCTGCCGCACGAAGACGATTACCCCGTCGACTGAACCCGCCGGAGCTTCAGCGGCTCCACCGGTCACACCGCTTCGCGGTCGACGTGCGCGAACAGCCGGTGCGCATGAAAGGCGACCCGCCCTTCGAGCGCCATCAGGTATTCGAGGTTCTGAACCAGCCACGCCCCGCTCAGCGTCGCGTACACGTCGCCGTCCCCCTCCCGCGCACGGTCGATCACCTCGACGACCTCGGCCGTGAACGAGTCATCGACCTCTTCGGCTTCGGGCAGTTCGCCCGACTCTGCGATAGCCCTCGCGAGGCCTTCGTACCAGTTGCGCACCCGGTCGTTCACGCGCTCCACCACCGGGGCCAGGTCGTCCGGCGGAGCCAGATACCACGGCATCGCAACCATCATCCGGAGGCCGTGGGCCGAACGGAGGAGGCGGGCGCTGCAGGCGGTCAGCGCGACGAAGCTTGACGCTTCCTGCCGGTCGCCCGAGCTCTCTTCGAGGTACTGCCTGAGTGCGACGTCGAGGCGTTCGCGGGCAGCAGAAGCCTCAAGCCGCACCGGGTCCGACAGGTCCGGCAAGTCACCCTTGACAGCGGAACGGACCCGGTCCGAAACCAGGCGTGACCCGACCTCGTAGGCCTCCCCGAGACACCGCCGGATCAATGCCTTCGCCCCGCGGGGCCACATGAGCAGTCCGACCACGAGGCTGACCCCGCAGCCGATGGCAACGTCCTGCACCCGGATCAGGCCGACCTCGAGGCCGACTGGATCGATCAGGTTGAACAGCACCATCACGAGGATCGAGAAGGCCGCCTGGCCGGCCGCGAACGACAGGGCGCGGGGCGCGTAGGCCGCGCCGAACACCGCCATGGGCAGGGCGACCCAGAGCAGGGCACGGGCGTCGCCGATTGCGAGAAGCACGAGGCCGCCGATCGCGATTCCCACCGCCGTGCCGAGAAGGGCCCGGACTGCCGTGCCTTCGGTCCCGACCGCGTTGGACCTGAGCACCGACAGGGTGCCGAGCACGACCCAGAATGCGTTTTGCGCATCGAAGAGGTCGGCGGCGAAGATGGCCAGGCCGATGCCGACCGCCCCCCGGAGGCTGTTCCGGAGCCAGGCCGAGCGGGGACTTGCGTGCTCCACCAGCAGGTGCCCGGTGGCCGCCGCCTTGGTGCGTGACCGGCTGACGATCCGGTGCCAGCGCTCCCCCAGTGCACCCGGCGCCTGCACCTCGCCGGAGGCGACGTTACCGATGCTGGCGGCCTCGGCGACCGAGAAGGAGAGCAACCGGAGCCGGAAGGTTCGACCAAGGTCTTCCTTCAACTTCGACGGAATGTCGTCGGCAGCATCCACCCGGTCGGCGAACGCCGCGATCAGGGCTTCCCGGCTCTGTTCGATCTCGTCGGTCGACACCACGCCCCGCCGCTTCACCACCTGTTCAGCGGTGCCGCGCAGGACGTTCGCGCAGGCCTGCCTCACCGCGGCCTCTTCTTCGCCGCCCTCCGCGATCGACGCACCAGGCCTCCAGAAGATGGAGACGATCCAGCTGAGCTCCTCGATCAGTGCGGCGACGGCAGCAGCCGATCCCGTGGCACCGGTCGGCCGGTGAGGGGTCTTGAAGAACTGCTGACGGAGCCTGATAACCGCGTCCACGGCGTCTTTCAGAAGTTGCCCGTCGTCAGGCGACCTGACCAGGTCGGCGAGGGCATTGCAGGCCTTGGCGCAACCTTTGCGCAGCGGCCGCGCCCATGGTTCGCGCCAGATGAGGAAGATCGCCGGGATCGCTAGGGCACAAGCAATCGCCCAGCCGAGCAGACGGTCGTCGATCGCGTTGGCGTCGGCGGGGACCATGATCGGCAGCACGATCAGCAATACCGCCGCGATCCGGGCCGCCGCAAAGTAGCCGTTGATCACACCGGCGAAAGAGATCGCGAAAGTAATCGCCCCGGCCGTGAGGGTGGAGAGCAGGAGAAACCCGGAGCAGAGCGTCCCGATCGTGATCAGGATGGCACCGGCGGCAGCGAGGCCGAGGTATGCGGCCACGCGGGCGGGAGTCCGCCCGGAGAAGTCGACCATCGCCAGCAGGGCGAAGCTGCCGAAGGCGGCGAAGATCGGGGCGTGGTTGCCGCCCACGAAGTGGGTGGCCAGCGCGTAGGCGACAGGCATCACGATCGCCGCCCGCAGAGCGGTCTTCAGCGCGGCCGGCTCCGGCCGCCAGTCACTCAGCCGGGAAAGGAGCGAGTCCCGCGTACCAGGGTCCGGTGTCGTAGTGATGGATACCCTCCTCCGCCATTTCGGACCGGATTCGCTTGAAAAGCTCGCCGGCGTTGCCGAGGGCCAGTTTCAGTTCGTCCGCCGTCCGCTCCTTCAGGTGCCAGAGAAACCAGAACTGCCGGTCGTTGATGCCGAAGTCGATCTCGCGGTCGATGGTCGTGCACCAGTCGAGAAATCCGGGGGAGAACAGTTCGCGGAGGGCGGTCGGGTCGTACTCCTCGGGCACGGTGGCGAGGAAGTTGTCGTTGAAGTCGAGCGATTCGAATTCGACCTTACGGCGGGAAACCTTCTGTCGGAAACGCTCGTCGGGCGATCCTTCGACCGATTCGACGTTGAAGGCGGCGATCACCTTCGCGAGGTCGGGCATGTGGGCCTTGGTCAGTAGCGCCTGCGGCACCACCGACTTGCGGAACACTTTGCCGACTTCTTCCTGGTCGGCGTCGCAGCAAGCTCCCCAGAAGTCCGGCGCGAGCTCGCCGGTCAGGCGGTTGGTGCCGCCGACGCATAGTGCGACCGGTCCGTTGGCGGGGTTGATCCCGCCCACCGGCTCATAGGTGACTTCTCCCGCCCCCTTGTATGCCGCGACCGTTGCTGCCCATTCTTCAGCTTCGTTTGCCACCGTCGTCACCCTATCCCCATCGGCTGCCGTCCGAAATCCAGCGCCGATGGGGGTAGGATTACGCCCGTGATCAATTCCGGTCCTGAAAAGTTTGAAGGGGAAGAAATATGAGCGGCGTCCTTATTGCGCTGATTGTTGTAGTAGTGATCATCCTGATCGTGGTGCTGTGGTACATCTCCACGCGCAACGGGATCATCGATTCGAGGAACCGGGTTGAGGAGTCCTGGAGCGGCATCGATGTGCAGCTGAAGCGACGTCACGACCTCGTACCGAATCTCGTCGAAACGGTCAAGGGCTACGCGACACACGAGCAGCAGGTGTTCGAGAACGTGACCAAGGCCAGGGCTGACGCCATGGCCACGACCGGAGTCGAAGACACCGCCCAGGCTGAAGGCGCACTGACCCGCGCGATGGCCGACCTCCGTGCGGTGGCCGAGAACTACCCCGACCTGAAGGCCACGGAGAACTTCCAGCAGCTGAGCCGGAACCTCTCCGAACTCGAGGACGAGATCCAGGCTTCCCGCCGGATCTACACCTCGAACGTCCAGAGCTACAACACGAAGATCCAGCAGTTCCCGGCGTCGATAGTCGCGAACCAGGGCAACTTCGAGGACACGGAATTCTTCGAGATCATCGAAGCCGAGCGGGCCACGCCCAGCGTCAGCTTCTAGCTTTCCCTTCAACTTCGGGAGTATGCGCCCCGGTCGGCTCAGCCGGCTGGGGCGCTGCTCCGAAGAGGGCGGCCCACCAGACCTTGGTGACTTCGGCCGCCACCGAGTCCGCACTGCGGTCGTCCTGGCCGAGATGAATCTGGAAGCTGCGCTCGGTCATCAGTACGAGGCCGCCGGCAAGTGCGTCCGCGTCGAGTGAAGAATCGATCGCTCCCTCCCGCTGCCGGGTCTTGATCTCGGCCGTTGTTCCTTCGGTGATCGTTTCGAGCAGCACCGACCAGAGTTCGCGCACCTCTTCGTCGTAGGTCGCGGTCTCGAAGGCGAGCCCGAGCAGTTCGGAGTTGTCGGAGTAGACGCGGCTGATGTCGTAGATCGCCTTCTCCACCCCGCGGCGCGGATCGCCACCGGAAGTCCAGCAGTTGCCGAGCCG
>JBPPMI010000217.1:0-8871 GCA_051305975.1 Solirubrobacterales bacterium | reverse complement strand
GAGGTTCTCACGCTGATGGCCGGGATCGGCCTGCCGCTCGAAGTGGTGGCCGCCCAGCTCCGCCGGGGGATCGACCTGGTGGTGCACCTGACCCGGTGCGCCGACGGATCGAGGAAGGTCGAGACGATCCTCGAGGTGGAGCCGTGAGCGGCATCGGCCCGGTCCCCCTCCTGCTCGGTGCCGTCGCCGGATGCCTGGTTGCGCTGGCGGTCCGGGAACTGGTCGTCGTGAGTCCCGCCCTGCCGGGCTGGATCCGTACGACGGTGGAGCCGCTCCGCCGGATCAGCGGAGAGGGTTACCTGCCGACTTCAAAGGAGCGGGCGCGTCTGGCCCTGCTTGGCGGCATCTTCGCGATCGGGGCGGGCTGGTACCTGGGTAGCCCGACCCTTGCCCTCGTGCTGGCAGGCCTCGGTCCCGTCGTGGCGCTCTATCTGGTGAGGCGCAGCCGCCTCCGGTATCGCCGGGCGGTCGAGCGGGCCTTGCCCGACGTCGCCCGTGCAATCGCGGACAGCCTCACCGCCGGGCATTCGCCCCGGGGTGCGCTGGCCACGGCGGTGACATCGCTCGAAGGGCCGGCCGCAACCGAATTCGCCCATCTGCGCCACACGCTCGACCTCGGACATTCGACCGCCGCCGCCGTCCGGTCCCTGGCCGAGCGGTTCGGATCCCAGCGCGTCGACGCTTTTGCCACCGCCCTGGTCAGCCAGCGGACGGCCGGCGGGGACCTCGCGGCTCTGCTGAGGCGGTTCGCCGACGGCGCCGCGGAGCGCGACCGGGTGGCCGAAGACGCCCGCTCGGCGACTGCACAGGCGAGGTTCACGGGGTACCTGGTCGTCGCGATGCCGGTCGGGGCGGCGCTCTTCACAGAACTGATCAGCCGGGGCTTCATCGGATCGCTTTTCGGGTCCGGTCCGGCCCTGGTCCTGCTCTCGCTCTCGGCCGCGCTCCAGGCCGCCGGGTTCATCGCGATCTCGAAACTCGCGCAGGTGGGGGAATCGTGACCGCGGCCGGCCTGATCGTGAGTCTCCTGGCGGGTGGACTCCTGATCGCAGCGGTCCGGGAACTGCTTCGTCCGCCCGGAGGCCAGGACCGTCCGCGCAAGTCCGGGCCACCAGGGGCGATCCCCGCCGCCGCCAGGAACCTCGGCCTCCCGGAACGCGTCCGGCGGGCGGGCCGGGACCCGGGCAGCGTGCGAACCGTCCTGCTCGCAAAGGCACTCGCCTCGGCCGTGGGTGTGATGACCGGACTCACTCTGGCCTCGCTGCTGCCACCGAGGCTCGGACCGCCGGCCGTCATCGCGGCCGGACTCGGAGGCTTCTTCGGCCCTGATCTGATGCTCGAACGGGCGGCCCGGCGGCGGCACCGTCGCATGGTCACCGCCCTGCCGGACGCGCTCGACCTGCTCTCGGTGTCGGTCGCGACCGGTCGCAGCCTCGGCGCCAGCCTTGGCGAACTGGCGGTCTCTGGTCGCGGGCCCCTCGCCACGGAACTGTCGCGGGCCGGTCAGGACATGGCCTGGGGCACGGGGCAGAGGCTGGCGCTGGAAGGCCTCAAGCAGCGCATCGCGGGCAAGGAGGTCGCTTCGCTGGTCGCCAACCTCGAGCGTTCGCGAAAGCTGGGTTCACCGTTGGCCGATCAGCTCCGCCGGCAGTCATCGGGCCTTCGCCAGGACCAGCGCCGGGCGATCGAGGAGGAAGCGGCGCGGGCCGCCCCCAAGATCCAGCTGGTGATTGCCCTGGTGCTGGTGCCGTCCGTCCTGCTGCTGATCGTCGCCGCACTGGTGGCGAACGGCGACAAGCTTTTTAACGCCGGCCTCGTCTGACTTCTCAGGCTGAAATGGTCTGCCTGAAGCGAGCGGGGCCGTTCTCTTCCCGAGCGGCATCGATCCGCTCCAGGTACTGCGGCTTCATCTCCGGCAAATCATCGGCCGAAAACCAGCGAACCCCGGTGGTTTCTTCTTCATCGGGACGAGGATCACCGGAGACGTAACGGCACCGGAACGTGTGGTCGATGTACCGGGCCTGGTCGCCGTTGGCATACGTGATCGTTGGTGTCGCCGCAATCGAGGCGAGGCGTTCGACCTCGATCACGACACCGGCCTCTTCCCTCGCTTCACGGACGGCGGTGTCGGCGGGCTCTTCGCCGGGGTCGATCACTCCGGTCACTGGAGACCACTCGCCGTCTTCGGCGCGTTCGATCAGAAGGATCTCGTCGCCGCGAAAGATGACCGCGGTTGCTCCTGAGAGCCATAGGGGCTTGTTCCCGATCGCCTTCCTGAGTTCGAGGACGAAATCGGGGATCGCCATCGGCCTAGCGGGTGCTGGTCTCGGCGGCTTCGTCGGTCAGGCGCTTCGCGACGGCGCAGCCGACAGTGATCATCTCGTCGAGGCCGTCGGCGTTACTCCGCTGCTTGGGCACGTAACAGACGAGGGTGCCGGCGACCAATTCGAACCCGAACTTCTTCGGGGGCGTGTCGGTCAGCCAGACGATGAAGCTAGGCGAGAAGAATCGGCGCACCCAGACCGGGTCCTGCTCCTTCTGCATGAAGATCTCGTAACGGTCGCGCATCGCCTCCGACTCGAGGGTGACCCGCTCGTGGTTGCCGCGGAACTTGTCCTCGAACCCTTCGAGGGCCTTCATGCCCGACTTCCTCTGGACCAGGAGCTCCGGCAGGTGCGCGGCGGTCCCGGGCAGGCTGAACATGGCGAGGGTGAACGGATAGTCGGTCGTGGTCTCGTCGCCGTCGGAGTCCCGGCTCACCTCGGTGTACGTGTAAAGGCAGAGGGACCCTTCGAACTCGTCGTCCAGCTTCCCAGCGAACATCTCGTCCACGCGGCGCCGGTCGCCCTTCTTCAGGAGTGGGGTGAGGCCACCGACCTGGGTGCTGGACCGGGTCAGGCCCCGTGACTTCGCGTAAGCGTCGTAGAACGCCTGCTCCGCCACGTGGTCGGCGTAGGCGAAGACACAGACGATCCCGATGAGGATCACGGTGCCTGCGGCGATCGCGCCACCGGCCGGCATCCAGTAGATCGCGGCGGCTGCACCGGCAGCGGCGGCGAGCCCGAGGATCAGGACCCAGATCCACCATTTCTTCAGCAGCGCGCGGAACGCGGGGCCACGCGTCTGATTGGCATCGGTTATCTCGATCGGCTCGTCGGGCATGCCGGAAACCTATCCGGCTTTCCTGCAAGCGGAATTGCGAGGGGTGAAATGCTTACACGAACGCGCGTTCGTACTACAGGAGCCAAATGCGCATGGTTACTGGGTGTGACGGCGCGCACTCAACGAGGTGTTCACACGCCGGACAGCGGGCGAAAAGGCCGTTGTGGGGCATCGTGTTGCAAAGTGGGAGAAAGTGGGGTAGGTTTCGAATCGAGTTGAAGCCAAGGACCGGGGTGATGAGGTTCCTCCCACTTCATCACCTCGGTCCAACTCTTTCTTCCGGCAACACTTCAACTCGATTCGCGTAGAAAGGACAATCCGGTGGCGTTCAGAGGCCAGCACGAACACAGCCTCGATTCGAAGGACCGCCTCACCGTGCCGTCCAAGTTCCGCGACCAGCTCGCCGAAGGTGTCGTTCTCTCCAAGGGGCCGGATGCCTGCCTGTGGATGATGACCGACGCCGCCTTCCAGAAGATGGAAGAGGACTACATCAAGCCGCACAGCCCGTTCGGTGCCAAGGCCCGCAACCTGCGTCGCGCATTCAACGCCGGCGCCGAGGAGAGCGACCTCGACTCGGCCGGCCGGGTGCGCATCCCGAAGAACCTGCTCGAGGACGCCGGACTCGAAGGCACCTGTGCCGTGATCGGCGTCGGCGAATACGTCGAGATCTGGAATGCCGAAGCCTGGAAGCGAGAAGACGCGATGCTCAAAGAAGCCTTCCCGGAAATCGCCGAAGGACTGTCGGGAGCGCCGGAGTGAGCGCCGCTGAGCGCGCCCACCGGTCCTGGGAGCAGCACATGAACCCTTCGCCCCAGGAACACGTCCCCGTTCTCGCCCGTGAACTCGTCGACCTGATCGGCCCCCAGCCCGGAGACACCGTCGTCGACTGCACGTTCGGCGCGGGCGGACACGCGAAGATGGTGGGGGAGCTGATCGGCCCGGAGGGTGCGCTCATCGCCATCGACCGCGACCCGGTCGCCCGCGCCCGGTTCCAGGAGTTCGAGTCGACCGCGAAATGCCGGACCCGGTTCCTGCCAGTCGAATTCAGTCAGGGACTGAAAGACCTGCAGAATGAAGGAATCCGTGCAGCGGCGTTGTACATGGATCTTGGTATGTCGTCGCTACAGGTGGACGCCGCGGAACGCGGTTTCTCCTACTCCCACGAGGCCGCCTTGGACATGAGAATGGATCCGAGGCAGGACCTGACGGCGGGGGAGATCCTGAACGAGTGGCCGGAGAGCCGGATCAAGCAGATCCTCCAGATCCACGGCGAGGAACGGTACGCCGGTCCGATCAGCCGCGAGATCGTCAGCCGGCGCCCGCTGAACACAACTTCCGACCTGGGCGGTGCGAACAAGGCCGGCATGCCCACGGCCGCCCGTTTCGGCAGCGGACATCCCGCCCGGCGGAGCTTCCAGGCGCTGCGCATCGCCGTGAACGGTGAACTCGACGCGATCGACGCGGCGCTCCCGATCGCCTGGGACACGCTGGACATCGGCGGCCGTCTGGCCGCAATCTCCTTCCATTCGCTCGAAGACCGGCGGATCAAGCAGTTCCTCGCCGGCCTGGCCGTCGGCTGCATCTGCCCTCCGGACCTGCCGATCTGCGTCTGCGGACATGAACCAGAAGCCAAACTTCTCACGCGGCGCTCGATCACAGCCGATGAAACAGAGCTCGAAGCCAATCCCCGCGCGCGCTCCGCCCGCCTCCGGGGTGCTTTGAAGCTCGCCGAGAGGCCGGGAGTCTGATGGCCGCCGCCCGTCAGTTGTCGGCATCGGCCCAGCCTGCGGTCCTGCCGGCACCCGGCAGGCGGCGCCCCCGAGCCACCCAGGCCCGTCGCCCTTCTCCCCAGAGGCACCAGCGTCACGGCGGACGCCGGCTTGTCGGCCGCACTGCGCATGTCGTCACCCACCTTCCGGAGTCCCGGCCGGTGGTCGGCATCTCCCGTTCCCGGGTCTGGATCGCCATCATCGGCATCCTGCTTACCGGCCTCGTCACTATCAACGTGATGACCGTCAGCTATGGCGCATCATCGAGCCGGATCGACGAACAGATCCAGTCGCTCGAACGTCAGAACGCGATCCTCAAGTCAACCGAGACGAGGGTGCTCTCGATGCCGCGGATTCACGAGGCGGCAGTCGCAGCCGGCATGGCTTCTCCCGATCCCGAAGAACTGCGTTACCTCAATCACAGGCCCGGTGACATCGCAGCGGCCGCCCAGCGACTGGCAGCAGAAGGCGGCTGATGCCCCGGCTCGAAAAACGCGTCGGACTGCTGTTCTTCTTCTGTTTGCTGATGCTCATGGGCATCATGGTCAGGGCCTTCTACCTCCAGGGGATCCAGGGTGCTTCCTACGCCTCCCAGGCGGCGGGCCAACAGCAGGACATCATCGAAGTTCCGGGCCTGAGAGGGGCCCTCCTGGACCGGAACGGGCTGCCGCTCGCGGGCTCCGAACCGGGCGCCAGCATCTACGCCACGCCGTACCAGATCAAGGATCCGAACGCGGAATCCGAGGCGGTGGCGAAGGCCCTCGATGCGAACCCGGAAGACGTCTATGAAGCGATCACCCAGCCTGGTGGTTTCTCCTACGTGGCGAAGAAGGTGGACCTCGCGCACGCCGGCAAGGTCGAGAAACTCGGCCTCGAGGGCATCGGTCAGCACCCGGACACGATCCGCACTCGCCCCCAGGGTGATCTCGCTTCACAGGTGATCGGTGCCGTCAACGAAGAAGGCGACGGCCTGAGTGGCCTGGAGGCCTCGCAGGATGGAGCCCTCAGGGGAGTCAACGGCAAGCGGCGCATCGTGAAGGACGCCCTCGGTGACCCGATCCGTCTCGACAACCTCGGCGACTCGAGCGACGGCAAGGCGGTCGAACTCACCCTCGACGCCTCGATCCAGGCCGAAGCGGAACGCGTTCTGGAAGAGGTGGGCGCGACCCACGATCCCGTCAACGCATCTGCAGTCGTAATGGACACCCGGACGTCCCAGGTGCTCGCCATGGCCAACTGGCCTCCGGTCGACCTCGACAACCTCGAAGACGCCACGGAAGACTCGCTCCTGAACATCGGCACCTCGTACACCTACGAACCAGGTTCGACCTTCAAGGCTTTCACGGTCGCATCGGCCCTCGAGAGTGGCGACGTCACGCCGGAAAGCACCTTCACTCTCGCTCCCACCATCCAGATCTACGACCGCACGATCGAGGAGTCGCATCCGCGCGGCACCGTGACGCTGAGCGTCGGCGACATCCTCGCCCAGTCCTCGAACGTGGGTGCGGTCACGATCGGTCTGAAGATGGGCGCCCGCAAGTTCAGCAAGTGGATCGACAAATTCGGATTCGGCCACCCGACCGGGATCGAGTATCCGGGTGAAGAGCAGGGGATCGTCCTGCCTTACGAGGACTGGTCAGGATCGACGATCGGCAACGTTCCGATCGGACAGGGCCTCGCGGTCACGCCGATCCAGATGGCCCAGGGTTACACCGCACTCGCCAACGGCGGCGTCCTGCGCAAGCCCAAGCTCGTCAAGTCGATCGGTGGGGTCAAGACCCCTGACGATCCCGGCAAGCAGGTCATCTCGCCGGAAGTCGCCGACCAGGTCCGGAACATGCTCAAGGGCGTTCTGGCTCCCGGCGGTACGGCTTCAGAGGTGTCGGTACCGGGTTACACGCTTGCCGGCAAGACCGGCACCGCCCAGATCGCCACCGAAGACGGGTACTCGGACACCCGTTACGTGGCCTCGTTCATGGGTCTCGCTCCGGCCGACAATCCGGCGATAGCCGTGTCGGTGATGGTCAACGAGCCCAGGCTCAACGGGCATACCGGCGCCGAAGCGGCCGCACCGGCGTTCGGTGAGCTCGCGTCCTTCACCCTGCCCTACCTCGGCATACCAACCGGGTAGGCACCTAAACTCATGGCCATGCGGTTGGATCAAATCCTCCCGGGCCTGGTTTCGCCGGAAATCAGCGGCGATCCCGGAACTGAAATCACGTCCCTGGCCTTCGACAACAGGAAAGTGGCTCCCGGAGCGCTTTTCTTCTGCGTCAAGGGGCTTACTGCCGATGGCCACGACTTCGCTCCCGCGGCCGTGGAAGCCGGTGCGGTCGCCCTGGTCTGCGAGCGGCCCCTGGACCTGGGTGTCACCGAGGTGATCGTGCCCGGTGTGCGGGCGGCGATGGCCCCGATGGCGGCAGCCTTCTACGGCAATCCCACCGCCGACCTGAAGATCGCCGGGATCACGGGCACCAACGGCAAAACCACCACGGCGTTCCTCATCCACGACATCCTCGAGTACGCCGGCATCCACTCCGGCCTCATGGGGACCGTCAAGCAACTGGTCGGCGGGGAGGAAGAATCGGTCGAACGCACCACGCCCGAGGCCCTTGACCTCCAGGCCACTTTCCGCCGCATGGCCGACGCCGGCGACGAAGCCTGCGTGATCGAAGTCTCGTCGCATGCGATGGTGATGCATCGCGCCGATTCGATCGACTTCGACGTCGCCGTGTTCACGAACCTGACCCAGGACCACCTCGACTTCCACGAGGACATGGAGGAGTATTTCGCGGCCAAACGGATGCTCTTCGAAGCCGGGCCCGCCGCGTCAGTCGTCAACCTCGACGACGAATACGGCCAGCGCCTCGCCGCCGAGTTCGAGACGATCACCTACTCGGCCGAAGGTAAAGCAGCCGACTACACGGCTTCAGAAGTGGCTTTCGACGCCTCCGGCTCCAGGTTCCTGGTCGAATCCGAGCACGGCGACCTGATCGTCAGCACCGGACTGCCGGGCCGGTTCAACGTGGCCAACGCCCTCGCGGCACTGGCCGCCGCCGTCAGTCTCGGGGTCGAGCCGGATGAAGCCGTCGCCGCGCTGTCTGGTGCCGGAAGGGTGCCGGGCCGCTTTGAACCGATCGACGAAGGACAGGACTTCGCGGTACTCGTCGACTACGCGCACACGCCGGATTCGGTGCAGAACGCGCTCCGGGCGGCCCGCGAGATGACCGGCGGGCGCCTCCTCGCGATCGTCGGTGCCGGCGGCGACCGGGATCGCGCCAAACGGCCGCTGATGGGCCAGGCGGCGGCCGAACTGGCTGACATCGCGATCATCACCTCCGACAATCCCCGCTCGGAGGACCCGGCGCAGATAGTCGAGGACGTGGTAAGCGGAATCTCCGATCTCGAATCCGTCCGGGTGGAACTCGACCGGAGCGAAGCGATCAAGCTGGCGATCTCGATGGCTGAGGCGGGCGACACTATCGTCATCGCCGGCAAGGGCCACGAACAAGGGCAGGAATTCGAGGACGGGCGGAAGGTCCCGTTCGACGACCGGGACGTCGCCCGTTCCCGCCTCCGCGAGAGGGCCGGCGCTTGATCGAACTGACGGCAGAGCGCATGGCGGCCGCGATGGGTGCCGAGATCGCAACCCGGGGCCCGGGCGGCTTCCCGGCCGAAGCCGCGATCGACTCGCGCCAGATCCGGGGCGGAGAGCTGTTCTTCGGTCTTTTCGGCGCGAATGACGACGGCGGCCGGTTCGCGGCCGGAGCCCTCGAAGACGGCGCCTGGGGGGTAGTAGTCGGCCCCGATTGGCGGAATGGACTCACCGGTTCGGACGGCTGGGTATTCGTCACCGAGAATCCGCTGCCGGCGCTCCAGGGTCTGGCCCGGGCATGGCGGCGTGAACTCGGCGCACAGGTGATCGGCCTGGCTCTTATAC
>JBPPMI010000216.1:0-28030 GCA_051305975.1 Solirubrobacterales bacterium | reverse complement strand
CGGTCGTGAAGGCGGGCCGGACGGCCCTGCCAGAACTCGAACTCGTCCGGGCGGAGGATGAACCCGCCCCAATTCGGCGGACGGGGGATCTCCGTCTCCTCCGGAAACCTGGCTTCGACCTCGCCGGTCAGCCGTTGCAGCGCGTTCCGGTCCTCGAGAGGGCGGCTCTGCGGCGAAGCCCATGCACCGATCTGGCTGTTGCGGTCCCGGCTCGCGAAATAGGCATCCGAATCGTCATCACCCAGCCGGTCGACATCGCCGCGGATCCGGACCTGGCGCGAGAGTTCGGGCCAGTTGAATACGAGGGCGGCAGCGGGGTTGGCGGTGATCTGGCCCGCCTTGACCCCTTCGTAGTTGGTGAAGAAGCGAAACCCGTCGGCCGCGGCGCCCTTGAGCAGCACCATCCGTGCGTCCGGGCGCCCGGAGGGGTCCACCGTCGCCAGGGTCATCGCTTCCGGCATGGGGTTGAACCGCGCAGCCTCCCGGAACCAGGCCCGGAACTGGTCCACCGGGTCCGGCGGCAGGTCGGCGCGCCTCAACTCCACTCTCGGCTGTCGGCTTTGACCGGGCTCCACCTCCCCAGCCTATTCAGCCACCTCCGCCAGCCGCACGCTTCTCCGCCCGGGAGACCGTCCGGGCGCTCATCCGGCTCTCCGCTCGATTACGCGGAGCTTGTTGTAGACAGTGCCGGACTTCTTGCCGCGCTTCGACCGGATCTTCAGACGGACCACGAGCGTCCTGCGCTTCAGCTTGGCCATCTTGCGGACCCTGGCGCGGAACTTCGGCTTCACCTGCAGGCCCTTGCGGACGAAACGGTTGCGCCGCACGTTCGCGCGGATCTGCCTGGTGACCGCCTTGCCGCCCTTCTTCTTCGTCAGCGCCACCGCGCGGACCCGGCACCTGGGCTTGTACGCCTTCGGGCACTTGACCCGGATGAAAAGCCGGTTCTTGTAGAGGAACGCCTTGCCGGCCGGAATCACCTTCGGCGGAGGCAGCACGGCACCGTTGCCGTTCGTCCCGTTGCCTCCGTTGTTGCCGTTGCCTCCGTCGTTGCCGTTGTTGCCGTTGCCTCCGTTGTTGCCGTTGCCTCCGTTGTTGCCGTTGCCTCCGTCGTCTCCGGATCCGTCGGCAGCCACCAGCGCGACATCGTCGTAGTCGACCTGCCCGCTCGGCAGGACGGCTGCCAGGCCACCGAGCGATGTGCGGATCTGGAGTGAATACGTGTCACCGACCTTTAGTGCGCCGGCCAGCACCGGTTGTTTCTCCACCGCCGCCCAGTTTTCGCTGCCGCCAACCGTACGCGGCGTCAGGAGCACCTGGTCGGCCCCGCCCGACTGGTTGACCGCCGTCACCGAGTATTGGGCGTCGGCACCCAGTGC
The DNA here is from genome assembly GCA_051305975.1 of Solirubrobacterales bacterium. Classification (GTDB taxonomy): domain Bacteria; phylum Actinomycetota; class Thermoleophilia; order Solirubrobacterales; family 70-9; genus 67-14. The sequence continues at coordinate 26,651 of JBPPMI010000216.1, read as the reverse complement.
CAGGAGCGCAGCGAATCCGTTGCGCTTCTCGATCGAGAAGGTCAGCGATGCCGGCGCCTTGCCTCCGACACCTGCATACGTGAACGCCGGACCGTTCCATACCTGCGTCGAGCTGGAAAGCAGCGCCGCCAGCGTGGTCCCACCCGCGCTGGTGCGCAGGTATCCGTCGCCATCTCCGCCGGTTCCACCCGTCGCCTGGAAGGTTCCGCTGACGGTCGGGCAAGTGAGGCCCTGGATGCAGAGCCCTCCGTATTCGGATTCAGAGGTCCATCCCCCTGTGCCCGTCGCGAAACTAGTTCCGTTGCCGCCTGTATAGGTAGTGGTGGCGGCACCCGCCCCCGGAGCCACTACGAGAAACAGCGCCAATAGCGAAAGCAAAGTGATTTCCAAAAGGCCATTTGGCCGTGTTTTAGTGCACCCTCGTTCGGGAAACATCATGCACCCCTCGTGGTAGTTGCTGGCCCGGGTTCGTTGTCCACGCAACTCCCTCCGGCGACGGGGTAGAAATACCCCTGCCATTTCCCGAATAATCACAGTTCATCACTGTTCTGTACTGGCTACCCAGATGCCGTAAGTAGTCACTACTTACATGGATGAATATCCGGATCGGGCTGGGTGACCTCTACCCCAGGATCAGTTGAGGGTCGGGTCTTCCGGCATGGTCGCCAGCAGTGCGAAGTCGTCGCCGCGGCGTCCGACGACGTCGGCCCAGAGATCGCCCTCGGCAAACACGTCGTCAGGATCGAGGTCGGCCACGATCCAGGACTCACGCTCGAGCTCCTCGTCGAGCTGGCCCGGGCCCCAGCCGGCGTGCCCGACGAAGACCCTCGCGCGAACCACTTCCGTGTCGGCATCCGGGTCGACGACGCCGATCCGTTCGGTGACGGCGCCTGCAGAATGACCGGCATGTTCGAACTCGCCCAGAACGACGATCGAGTCGGGCCCGACCGGTCCGCCGACCCAGAGCGGGGCATCGCGTTCGACCAGCGGGTTGAGATCGGGCACCAGCTCGGCGACATCCGAATCGGCCCGGCGGTTCAGGACTACCCCGAAAGCACCCTGCTCGGTGTGCTCGACGATCAGGACGACGGTACGACGGAAGAAGTCGAAGAGGCTGGGTGCCGCGATCAGCAGCTTTCCGCGCTGGGAATCCGTCATCAGTTGAAGATAATCATCAGGGTGGTCGCCAACGCGAGCAGGGTCGCTCCACCGGTCAGAGCTGTCTGCACGGAGCGGGAAGTGCGAAAGGACTCACCGGTCTCGATCGCGCGCTCGACCATCTCCCGTCGCCTGCTCCCATGGAGGGTCAGGACCACCGCGTAGAGGCCGAAGGCGGCGCCGAGCACGGTGTATGGCCAGATGGTTTCTTCACTGGCGAGCTGCGGGACGATCTTCCCGATGGCCAGTCCGACAGCCAGCAGTGCGAACGCGGTACGCCACCAGGCCAGCTGCGTCCGCTCGGCGGCCAGCATCGTGCGCCTGGGCGCACCCTTCCGGTAGTTCCGGGCATCGCTTTCCAGTGAATCGTCCGGCTCAGATGGTGGGCTCATCCTGGGACTGACTATACGCACGCCGTTGCCGGCCGGCTTTGGGTCGAACCTTCGCCAAGGGTGGCCGGGGCGAAGCGTAGCGGCATGCGTTTCAGATTCCGGTTGAACCGCTGAGGAAGCGGTACTTCGCCCGATCCGGTACTGTCATGCGTCGCACATGGGTAGATACACAGGACCAAAAGAGAAACTTTCAAGGCGCGAAGGCGTCGACCTCGGACTCAAGGGTGAACGCGCCCTTGGTGGCAAGAGCGCCATGGAGCGCCGGCCTTACCCCCCGGGCCAGCACGGCCGCGGGCGCCGGAGGGCTTCCGAGTACTCCGTCCGGATGCGCGCAAAGCAGCGTGCCAAGTCGATGTACGGACTTCGAGAGCGCCAGTTCGCCAAGCTCTTCGACCGGGCCAACCGTGAAGAAGGCATGGCCGGCGAGAACCTGATGCGGCACCTCGAACAGCGCCTCGACAACGTCGTTTACCGCCTCGGAATGGCAACCACGCGTGCCCAGGCCCGCCAGTTCGTGGTCCATCAGCACATCACCGTCAATGGCAAGCGCCTCGACCGTCCTTCCTACGAGGTTTCCGCCGGTGACCAGATCGCCGTCAAGCCGGACGCCGCCATCGAGCCGATGGCCCGTCAGGCGACTGAAACCGCCGGCCCGACCCCGGCCTGGCTCCTCGCCGACCACGACGGACTCAAGGGAACGGTCAACCGTCTTCCCGACCGGACCGACATCGCCGCTCCCATCGAAGAGCGCCTGATCGTCGAGCACTACTCCAGGTAGTCCGCGGCAAGTACCGATTCTTCGAAAAGGCGCCCCTCGGGCGCCTTTTCCATTACCGGTAAGGTGACCGGATGAACGATTCAGAGCCATCGACTTCTTCCCGTATAGGCGGACTAGCCCAGGAACTGATGGAGCAGGTGGAGCGCGACACCCCCGGTGCCCGGCTCGACCAGCTCGTGATCTCCGCCGTCCTCAGCGAGGACGACGGCGGAGACGAGCAGACCATGCACGTCCAGCTGGTCTCCGATTCGTCCGATCCGCTTTCCGTGGTCGGCCTCCTCACGGTCGCCCTCGACCTCGCCAAGGGCCAGCTCACCGGCGGGGAATGAGACCCGCTTCGTCCTTGACGTGAACCGCCGTTTCGCCACCTCTCTGGTGGCGGTCCTGTCCTTCTTCGCTTTTTCGTTCCTGCAGGCCCCTGCCGCGGGGGCCGAGACCGGGAAGTCGGCGATCCTCGTCCTGATCCCGCAGGACAAGGAAGCCGAGCCTTCCTACGGCGAAGACGTCGCCGAGGGCCTTGCGGAGATCGGGGAACTGTCGATCGGCCTGACCAGCTCGACCCAGGGCTCCTACGCCAGCGAGCAGGCGCTGCTCGACATCGGGCAGGGGACCCGGGTCTCACGGTCGACCTACGACCCCAAGGACGTGCCTCCGGTCGGCCTCGTGAAGATGGTCAACGGCAGCGGGTCGGTCAAGGGCTGGGACGCCATCGTGGAACGGGCCGGCACCGCCCCACAGACGATCGTGCCGGGACTGCTCGCCTCGACCATCCCCGGCGGCGTCGCTTACGTCGGTGATGCCACCCGGCTCCAGGAAACGGTAATCCCGGCGGCAGACCGGATCGGCCGCATCTCTTCGCTCGCCCTTGCCGACACCGCGGATACCGCCCGCCGGGCCGAGAGGGAAGCCCGGGAGTACGGGCTGGTCGTGGTCGCCACCTCACCCGGCCTCGATGGCCTGCGGGAACTCCGCCAGATTCTCCGGCTCCGCAACGACAGTCAGCTCGTTATCGCGATGCAGACCCCGCCCGACGGGCCGATCCTGCCGTTGCTGCCGATCGGTGTGGCCGGCCTCACTGACGGTTCCGCCTCCGGACTGACCTCGGATTCGACCAACCAGCCGAACCTGGTCGCCGGCATCGACATCGCCCCGACCATCCTCGACCACCTCGGCCTCGAGATTCCCGAGGACATGCTCGGACAGGTGATGCTGGCCGACGACGAGCGGGAACCGCAAGTGCTCACCCCCCTCCGCGACCGGCTCGACGAACTCGGACCGCGACGGACGCCCGCCCTGGCCTTCGTGGCGGCAGGCTGGCTGATCCTCCTGCTCGCGGCGGGAGCGATCGGTGGCACCGAGCGGACCCGGCTTCCCGTGCGGCGGATCGGCGGGCTCGCAATCCTCTGGATCCCGGCGATGATTCTGGTGCCGGCCGCACTCGGCAACCCCTCCAGGGAGCTCGAGTACTTCATCATCGGCGGTGGCTGCCTCGGCCTCGGCTGGCTGACCGACCGCTTCGTCGACTGGCCGCGGGCCCCGCTCGTACCGGCCGCGGTCGGGCTCGGCGTGATCACCGTCGACCTCGCCTTCAGCTCCCACCTGATCACCCGATCGATCCTCGGACCGAACCCGGGTTACGGCTCCCGTTTCTACGGAGTCGGTAACGAGCTCAAGTCCGGACTGATGGTGCTTCTGCTTGCCGGGCTGGGAGCCGTGCTGACCAACAAGCCGAAGTCCCGGAATGCAGCCTTGACCATCATCGGGTGCGGTTTCGTACTGTGCGTGATCCTCGGCTCCGGACGGCTCGGGGCAGGCGTTGGTGCGGCCATAATCGTGGCCAGCGCCACCGCGGTCGCCGCGATGATGATGCTGCCGGGCGAATGGACCCGAAAGCGGATAGCGATCCTCGTGGTCAGCCCGGTCATCGGCCTTGCGTTCCTTGCGGTACTCGACATGCTGACCTCCGGCGGGCAGGGGCATTACAGCAACAGCGTCCTCTCACTGGACGACCCCGGATCGTTCCTCCAGATCATCGAGCGCCGCTCCACCCTGGCCTGGCAGCAGCTCTGGAACGGCAACATGCCCCTGATCACCCTGATCTGCCTGCTCGCCGCCGCTTTCGCAATCCGGAACCGCAGGATGTTCGAACCGTTCGCCGGGCCGATCTGGCCGGCCGCCCTGATCGGTGGTCTCGCGGGAGGCCTGATCGGATCGGTCACCGAGGATTCAGGACCCCTCCTTATAGTGGTCGCGACTATCACCCTCGCAGGCCTCTGCTCCTACCTGCTGGGGCGCCCCGGGGACGCGGGTGCCGCCCAGGTTTCCGGGCAACATCCGTCGTCTGAATAACGGAGGGGGTGGGATTCGAACCCACGGTACCCCGAAAGGCACAACAGTTTTCGAGACTGCCCGATTCAACCGCTCTCGCACCCCTCCAGGGGTCCTTGCAGGCTAACGATTTTCTGACAATACGGAGTTCTGTTGAGCGTGCGTCCCCGGGGCCGCCAGAGCGTGGCTGGCGAGGAGTAAAGCCGGGAATGTCCGCGATCGTACCCACGTACTTGAGCTGACATTCCCGGCGTCGACGAAGCCAGGCGCGCTCTGGTGGTTCCGGGAAACACGCGCGTCTGGTTGAACGGAGAGGGTGGGATTCGAACCCACGAGACGAGAGATCCCGCCCACGCGATTTCCAATCGCGCTCCTTAAGCCACTCGGACACCCCTCCGGGGGACTGACAAAGATATCCGAGTCGGGCGAACAGCGGTCCCAGGAGCCCGCGAGACCACGAAAGTCCCCGATAATGCAGGACTTTCGTGGTCTCGCGGGCTTTAGCGGCGGGCTGCGAAGAAATTGCTCAGCACTGCGGCGCACTCTTCTCGTAAGACCCCACCCTCCACTTCCGGGTGGTGGTTCAGGCCCGGCTGGGCGAGGACGTCGAGGATCGATCCTCCCGCCCCGGCTTTCGGGTCCCAGGCGCCGAAAACGACTCGGGGAATCCGGGCGAGGATTATCGCCCCCGCGCACATCGCGCAGGGCTCGAGCGTCACGTAGAGCGTCGTTTCCGGGAGGCGCCAGCCGCCAAGTGCCTTCGAGGCCTTGCGGATGGCGAGGACTTCCGCGTGGGCGGTCGGATCCTTCCGCAGCTCGCGTTCGTTGCCGGCCGCGGCGATGATCTTGCCGTGCTGGGCGATCACGGCGCCGATCGGGACGTCTCCGGCAGCCTCCGCGTCTCGGGCTTCGGCCAGCGCCAGCGCCATCATGGACTTGTCATCACTCACACTCGAAGCGTACGCGGGCGAGCAACTACCGGGTGGCTCTGGTGTTCTTTGGGTAACGCTTTCGTGATTCCCCGTCTCCCGATGCCCGAATCTTGCGCTCTTACATCCCGCGTGAAGCTCTGCCTGCCGACCCTGGTGGCGGTCCTCGCCTGCCTGATGGCCCTCCCGGGCGTCTCGTCTGCGGCGGATCCGGCGATCGAGCCCGGCGAGCCTTTCATCCCGGGCGAACTGATAGTCCAGTACAAGGGGGCCGAAGAACCGGAAACCGTCGAAGTCGGCGAAGACGTGAACGTCAAAGCCCTCGCGCACGCGCTCGAGGACAGGAAGTCGGTGGTCCACGCCACGCCGAACTATGTCGCCCGGATCTCCTCCTGGCTGCCCGACGACCCGGGCGTCAACCCGCAGAACCCCGGCCGGCGCGGCGGCTGGCAGCTCAAGCAGTGGAACTTCCTGCCGTGCCTCAGCCTGTGCCACCCCGGGGCCTCATCCGGCCACCAGTCGCTCGGAGGCATCAACGCCGTTCGTGCCTGGCGGGAACTGAGGAAGGCAGGCCGGCCCGGCGCCCGCGGGGTCAAGGTGGCAGTGCTCGACACGGGCATCGCCTACCGCGACTACGGCCGGCGCTACAAGCGCAACCCCGACCTGGCTGCCCGCACATTCCTCGCGGGGAAGGACTTCGTCGACGGTGACCGCATGCCGCTCGACCGGAACGGCCACGGAACCCATGTCTCTTCGACCATTGCGCAGGCCACGAACAACAACCGGGGCATGACCGGTATCGCCTACGGCGCGAAACTGATCCCGGTACGCGTGATGGACGCGAACGGGTACGGGACGACCGAGGACATCACCAAGGGGATCCGGTGGGCCGCCGACCACGGCGCCCGGGTGATCAGCATGTCGATCAATTTCGACTGCGGCGTAAAGGTGCCTGCCCTTGAGGACGTACTCGAATACGCCCACCGCAAGGGCGTCGTGCTGGTCGGCTCGGACGGCAACAAGCGCGCCCAGAGCTGTCCTTCGCTGCCAGCCACCGCACCTCAGGTGATCAGCGTCGGCGGCTCGACCGAGTCCGGCTGCATCGGCAACTACACCTTCCGCAGCACGACTGTCGACATCGCTGCTCCCGGTGGGGGTTCCACCACCAAGGGCTGTCCTGCGCGAACCGGCGACCGCTCGATCCTCCAGTACGCCATGGTCAACCGCAATCCGGCCTGGTTCGGCATCGAGCCCGGATGGAAGGGAACCTCGATGGCCGCCGCACACGTCTCGGCCGGGGCGGCGATGGTCATCGCCAGCAACGCCCTGAAGAACGGGAAGGGACCCCGGCAGGTGAAAGAGCGTCTCCTGGCGACGGCCCGACTCCCGGACTACGCCAGGAACGACCCGAAGTCAGGCTTCGGAGCAGGGATCATGAACCTCGGTAAAGCCGTCAACCCCGGCTTCGAGACTCCCTGAGCCAGCCCCTCAGGTGGTATGGACGATGATCACTGAACACGGTGAGTGGTGACTCACCTTGTTCGGGACCGAACCGAGCAGGAACCGTTTGGCACCGGTCATTCCCTTGTTGCCGACCACGATCAGGTCGGCACCCGTCTCTTCGGCGACCTGGATGATCGCGTCGGCGGCGTCGCCGTCACGCGGATGAGGGGTGATTTCGAGGTCGAAATCCTTGGCGATGCCGGCGGCCCCGTCGAGGGCGAAGTTGACATCTTCGCGCGGCCCGAACTCGTGGGACACGTCAGCCGGGGCGCCCGCGGCCTCCGAAGAGGAGCGGCTTGACGGCACCGGTTCGTATGCGCTGACCACATCGAGGGCGGCGCCGGTCAGCTGGGCCAGGTTCGCAGCCTGCCGGACAGCCTCCCGCGCCGAGTCCGATCCATCGGTACCAACCACAATTCGCTCAAACAGGGCCATGCGACTCCCATCCTCGATTACTGGGACGAACCATTCCAATGGTACTAGTGGCCCCGGCGATCAATACGATGCTGGGCCTTGTCGTCATTCCAACCCTATCTGGGAAACTCGGACTTGGGCAGGCCCTGAAATCCCGCGCCGAGGATCTCGGTCGGGGTGCTCGCAAGCTTGTAGGCCCCGATTGCGACCGACGCGACCAGGAACAGACATATGACCAGCATCAGGATTCTCCAGTGGACAGGCATCTCCGTCAGCGTAGAAGAATGGAAAAGAACTTGACACCAGAAGGAATCGAAGAGGTTGGCGACGGCATCTACGTCCTGCGCGGGGACGTGAAGAAAGCCATGAACATCTACTTCCTGCGCGGCCCCGACGGCGAGATGGTCCAGTTCGACGCCGGCAGCCGGATGATGCTCGGTGCCACCCGGCGGGTCGCCCAGGAGTTCGGAGGAATCGACCGCATAGTGCTCGGGCACGGACACTGCGACCATCGGGGGACGGCGGCCAAGCTGGGTCCGCCGGTCTACTGCCACCCGGACGAAGTCGCGGACGCCGAATCAGGCGCCTCCCAACCCCCTTATTTCGACCTTTCGCTGCTGCCATACCCGGTACGCCTGGTCTACCCGGCACTGCTGAAGTGGTGGGACGGCGGTGCCGTGAAGATCGCGGGCACCGTCGAAGAGGGCGACACCGTGGCCGGATTCGAGGTGATCCACTTCCCGGGTCACGCCCCGGGGCTGATCGGCCTCTGGCGGGAGTCCGACAGGACCGCGGTCGTGAGCGACACTATCTACTTCGTCGACTCGGCAAAGCTGAAGCCCCTGCCCGAGGGTGAAGCCAGCGTTCCGCATCCCGCTTTCGCCTGGAACCACCAGAAGGCCAAGGAATCGGTCCGCAAGCTCGCCGCACTCAGGCCGCAGACGATCCATGCCGGCCACGAACACCCCCTCCGCGGGGAAGACCTGACCGACGTGCTCATGGCGGCAGCCGACAAGTACTGATCCATATGACGAGCACCCTCCTTTCAATCGTGGTGATAGTGGGGCTCTCCCTCCTGGTGGGCCGCGCGATCATGCTGGCCACCGGCCGCGAGAAGTGGAACGGGCTCGAACCGGCGGTCGGCTTCGCGGCGGTCATGACCGTCGAAGGCCTGCTGGCCCGCATTCCCGGCACACACACCGTCCTGGTGATCGGAGTCGTATTGCTGGTCGCGGGCTCCGCCCTCGTGATCAGACGGCTCAGCCTGGACGACTTGCCGCGTTCACCGTTCTTCTGGGCCGCCGCCGTCCTGACGGTCCTGGTCACTTCGATCCCGTTCGCCGTCACCGGTCACTGGGGCCTGCTCGGCATGGGCTACAACAACGACCTCGGCCTCCACCTGGCCTGGTCGGAGTACCTGCGGTCGGGTTTCGGCACCGAGCCCTCCGACGGGTACCCGCTCGGACCGCACGGTCTGGCGACGGCCCTCTCTTTCATTCCGAAGATCTCACTGGGCCCGGTTTTCATCGGGATGGTCATGGCGATCGCCGCACTCACGGTGATGACCGCGTGGGCGGCCCTGGAGAAGCTCGGCAACTGGCGCCGCCTGCTGGCCGCGCTGCTGGTCGGGCTGCCGTACCTGATGGCCTCGTACTTCGCCCAAGGGGCCTTCAAGGAGCTCGCGGCCGCGATGTTCCTGCTGGCTTTCGTCGTCGCGCTGCCACAGGTGACGCCGCTTCCGGCCGGCAGGAAGGAACGGGTCAAGGCGATCGTCCCCCTGGTCGTGCTCCTGCTCGGCATCGTCTTCACCTACAGCTTCCCCGGTCTCGCCTGGCCGCTGGCGGTGCTGGTCGCCTGGATCCTGGCCGACCCGGTGATGCGGGCGAAGGTCGCCCCGCGGGCGGTCCTCGGCTACCTCGCGCAACCGGTCGTCCTGGCCTCGACGCTGGTCGTGCTCGGGCTGGTCTCGGCCCTTGCGTTCTGGGGCCCTTTCGGCTTCGGCGACGCCTTCTCCGAGGTGGCGACGAGCGACGCCTTCGGACCGGTCTCGGTGATCGAGGAGTTCGGGGTCTGGCTCACCTCCGACTACCGCCTCGCCGGGGACGGCTCGGTGCCCCTGCCCGGACTGATGGGAGCGATCGGCCTGCTGGCCCTCGCCGTCTCGCTCTGGTGGTGGTGGAAGCAGCCGCGGTCGGTGTATCCGCTGGCCTTCATCGCCTGTGCCGTGCTCTACGGCATCTCGCTTCTCTGGGTCGGCGACTACTCCCTCGCCAAGGCCCTCGTCATCAGCGCCCCGATCACGATGGTGGTGATCGTCACCGCCCTGCTCAGCGGGATCGTCCGCGAGTGGAAACCGAGCCAGGGCATGGAGTACTTCGCCTGGATTACGCTGACCGCGGTCTTCGTGATCGGCGCCTCCGCTTCCAGTCTGGTGGTCCTGCGGGACGCGGCGGTCTCTCCCCCGGGACGGGCCAAGGAGCTGGACAAGTTCCAGCCCTACGTGAAGGACCAGACCGTGCTGTACTTCGACCAGGACCGGTTCGCGCCGTATCATCTGAGCGGGGCCAAGGTGGGCGTGCCACTCACCGAATTCCCGGACCCGACCGTGATCGAGAACGAGCGGAAGCCGTTCCAGGACGAGACCTCGGGCCAGGCGGCGATCGACTTCGATTCCTTCGATGCCCAGACGCTCCAGAACTACCGGTACGTGATCAGCACTGCGGCAGCCTGGACCAGCAAAGAGCCGCCTTTTTACGAGGAGGTGGCCCGCACTCCTTCGTACGTCCTGTGGCGCCGCACCGGCGAAGCCTACGGTCGTCCGATCCTGAACGAGCGGACGATGCCTGCGAAGCTGATCGACTGCGGCAACGAAGGCGGCGAGTACTACTCCACGCAGGTGGAAGGGGTGGCCAGCCTCATGCCGGACGCCGAAGTCGGCCTGCGATCGGACTGGATGCCCGATCCGGACCTGAAGACCGGTGAAAGCGCCTCGCTCGAGCTGAACCTCGACCGCGGCCAGTGGCGGCTCTCGATCCAGTACTTCTCCCCCACGGGCTTCACCCTGTCGGCACCCGGTTACAGGAGCCACGGGATGCAGGCCTCACTCGACGGTCAGCGTCTCGCCAACCTCGACACCGGTGCCAGCGGCCAGTTCTGGCCGGCGGGCGTCGTCAACGTGGAGGGCCCCGGCCCGGTCACGTTCACGGCCAAGGCGAAGGACGCAACGTTCCTGCAGGGGCTGACCGGATATTCGCGGGAGACCAAGCTCGGCCGGATCGTCGCGACCCGCAACCAGGGCCACCGCCGGGTCTTGATGTCCGGGATCTGCGACAACTGGGTCGACTACTTCCGCCGCGCAAAGTCGTTCAAGGACGGGTTGCCGGACCTGACAATGAAAAAGAGGCAGGACACGAACACCGGGACCGGCTAGAGGGACGGTTCCTACCGCAGCACGACCAGCTGGGCGTGGGGCCCGATCAGGTGGTCGTAGCCGGCGCTCGCCAGCTTGATCGCCGCGGGCGAAGCTCCGCGCCTCAGCTTGATCGAAGCCAGCGGCATCGCCCCGTCCGGCACCGGCTCGCCCGGGGCGAGCAGCTTCATCTCTTCCCCGGCGGCCAGGCGGCGGTCGATCCCGGCGGCCGAGTCCTCCGACTGGAAGAGGAGCATGGCGGTGGAATGCATAAGCGGGGCCTTGTCGACCGGCGATCGCAGGCGGTAGATCTGGTCGGGTTCGTAAATCTCGGCGAGCTGAAAGGCGAGTGACTGGTTGAGCGTGTCGTCGTCGCTCGCCATCACGACGGTCGGGCTGGCCTCGAGAACCTCTGTCGCGCGGTCGGAATGGGGGTCGAGCGGGCCGCCGAACGCGACCATGCCCGATTCTTCGACGTCCCGGGCGCGGCCTTCGTCGTCGGTCCAGAAGCGGACTTCGGCTCCTGCACCGGCCACCGTCTCGCCCAGCTTCACCGCCCAGTGCGGCGCCCCGAGGAAGATCAGGGCAGGTGGCTGTTCGCCGGCCAGGCCGAGGAAGCGGGCCAGCGAGGGCGAACCGAGTGCGGAGATGAACACTGTCCCGACGATCACGAAGAAGGTGATGGGGATGATCATCTCCGCGCCCTCCACGCCCTGCTGGGTCAGGTCCAGGCCGAAAGCGGACGCGGTGGAAGCGGCGACGATGCCGCGCGGGGCCATGCTCGAGAAGAAGGCCCGTTCCTGCCAGCTGAAGGGCAGCCCGAGCAGGGTCGCCACCCCGAGCGGACGGACCAGGACCACTAGGATCGCGACCAGGGCGAAGCCTCTCCAGCCGAGGTCGATGACCGTCTCGACGTCGACGTTGGCGGCCAGGAGGATGAACAGGATGCCGATGAGGATCGGCACCAGCGTCTCCTTGAACTCGACGATGTAGTCGGTCTTCACCTTGCTCTGGTTGGCGAGGACCATGCCCATCACCACGGTCGCGATCAGGCCCGAGTCGGCGAAGAGGGCATCGGCCGCGGCGAAGCTGGCGACCACCAGCATCAGGGTGGCGGCGACCTTGTCGCGCGCGGCCAGCTTGCGGGTGCCGAGGATCGGCATCAGTACGAGCGCCGCGATGCCACCGGCGATCGCGCCGCTGCCCAGCGACAGGATGATCTCGACCAGGTCGATCGCGACCTTGCCGTCGTCGTGGGCCAGCGAACCGAATACGACCACCGCGATGATCGCGCCGATCGGGTCGATCAGGATTCCTTCCCACTTGAGCACGGACCTGACCCTGGCGGTGGGGTTGATGAAATCGAGGATCGGCAGGACGACTGTCGGCCCCGACACGATCAGGACTGCGCCGATCAGGACCGCGATGGGGTGCGGCAGGTCGAAGAGCCAGACCAGGGCGAGGGTCGCGATCACCCAGGTGATCAGCACCGCCAGCGTGCAGAGCCGGATCACCGCGGGCCTCACGCCATTGCCGAGCTCCTCGCGTTTGAGGCTCAGCGCACCTTCGAACAGGATCAGTCCGACCGCGATCTGGACCGCGGGGGAGAGCGCGTCTCCCAGCAGCTTCTCCGGGTCGATCAGCCCGGTCACCGAGGTCCCGGCGACCACTCCGATCACCAGCAACGGCACGATCGCCGGCACGCGAATCACGGTTGCGGCCAGGCGCGCGAGGACCGAGAGCACGACCACGAGGCTCAGCCCGAGGAGGATGTCGTCCATCAGCTCGCGTCCCTCGTTGCGAGGGCGTTCTCCAGGTTGGTCGCGAGCAGCTCGTGCAGCTCCTCGCGGCGAATCGTCTCGTTCTGGAGCCAGTCGAAGATGACGGCCGAAGCGAAGCCTACGAATCCGAGCACGGCCAGCCGGGTGACAGGGGGTGCATCTCCGGTCCCGAAATGGTTCTGCAGGATTCGAGAAACGAGATGCGAGTTGAGATCCTCGATCGCGCCGGCGACATCGACGTCACGACCAGCCGGACCTCCGTTGAAGAAGGCGATGGCGGCGTCGCGGGAAGAAATGAGCAGGTCGAGCAGCGAGGTCAGGTTGGCGTCGATCAGCTCGCGTCCGCTGAGTTCGAGGTCGGTGCGCACCATCGATTCGAGCTGCTCCACCAGGTAATGGATGACCGCGGCGTAGAGCGCTTCCTTGTCGCCGTAATAATGGGTGAGCAGGGCCCGGCTGGCCCCGGCTTCGTCGGCGATCTCCGCCATCGACACGTCGGTGTATGGCTGCGAGGTGAAGCTGCGGATCGCCGCACCGATGATCTCTGCCCTGCGTTCGTCGGGCTTCAGTCGGCGGCGGCTCACGATGTCATCCTACGAATTCTTCTGGTTTGAATCGTCTCCGGCTGGACGGCGGCGACCGAGGTTGGCGACTATCACCGCGACTACAGTCACCAGGTAGATCTGGCCGATCAGGGCCTCGGCCGCGGTCAGCGACCGGCCGAGGTCGCCGGCGGGCGAGAAGTCCCCGAGGCCGGCCGTCGTGATCGTCGTGATGCTGAAGTACAGGTAGTTCGAGAGGTCCTCAGCACCCTGGCCGTCGCGGAAGAAAGGTTCTTCGTGGACCGCCTGGATGAGACCGAACGCCTCGGCGAACGCCAGGGCCATGAGCAGGTAGATGCACAGGACGCCGAGCATCGTGAAGATAGTGACCGCCTTCTCCTGCTTGACCTGTTTGACCATGCCGTGGACCATCACCGGGGTCGCGAGCACCACGAGCAGCAGGCTGGCGATCCGGACGAACAGTTCGGTGTCGATGCCGTCGATGAAGGGAGAGATGAAGGCGAAGACCAGCGCTGTGACCACCAGCGCGGAGCAAACTTTCCGGAGGGTGTCGTTCGAACGCGCGGCCCGGAGTGATGCCAACAGTGATCCGCCCAGCAGGGTCAGTGCGATCAGATCCGACCAGGTGCCGTTCGGCGCCGCCATGATGAAGATCAGTGACGCCAGGATCAGGACCAGGGCCAGCCCGTACCGTTGCTCCCTCCCCGCGTCCTTGATCGAAATCAAGCGAGCGATTCCGGTCTGAGGTCCGTGACCGTGAGCATGTCGCCATTTTCGACGCGGCCGGCCGGGATCGACGGGTCCTTCGCGATCAGCTTCTTCAGGGCCGCTTCCTTCCCCTCTCCGGTGACCAGGAACAGGATCTTCCGGGCAGCGTCGAGGGTCGGGTAGGTGAGGGTCATGCGGCGGGTGCCCTGGTACTCGCCGCCGGTGAGGGCGACACCCCGGTCCCGCACGTCGAGCACCGGGTCGTCTGGAACGAGCGAAGCTGTGTGCCCGTCCGGTCCCAGCCCGAGGTGGACCAGGTCGAACTGTCCCGGCAGCGAGTACTCGTAGCTCTGCGCGGCATTCTCGAGGTCCTCGGCCCCGACCGGCATCGGCCGGATCGCCGCTTGGCACATGAGCGGCAGGCTGAGCACCAGGTGGGTCAGGTTGCGCTCGGGGCTGCCGGTCGGCGCGATCCGTTCATCGACCTGGAACAGCGAAGTCTTCGCCCAGTTCAGCGAGCTGTCGGCGAGTAGTTCCAGGGTGCGCCAGGGAGTCTTGCCTCCGCTGACGGCGAGGTTGAACTCGCCGCGCTCGCTGATGGCCGCAGCCGCGGCCATTTCGATGATGCGGGCAGCCTCCCCTGCGGCGGCCTCGGCGTCGGCGACGGACTTGGTGACCATCGCCCGCCTATTTTTCCTCGGCCGGTTTCTCGTCGTGGCCGCCGAATTCCTTGCGCATCGCCGACTGGACGCGATCGCCGAAATCACCGAGTCCGCGTGACTCGAAACGCTCGTAGAGCGCCGAGGTGAGCACGGGTGCGGGCACGCCTTCTTCGACCGCGGCGATCGTCGTCCAGCGGCCTTCGCCGGAATCGGAGACCCGGCCGTCGAACTCTTCGAGACCGGGCGACCTGGCGAGGGCCGAAGCGGTCAGGTCGAGCAGCCAGGAGCCGATCACGCTGCCGCGGCGCCAGACCTCGGCAACCTCTCCGACGTCGATGTCGTACTGGTAGAACTCGGGGTGCTGGAGCGGGGCGGTCTCGGCATCGTCTTCTCGCTGGACCCTGCCGGCGTCGGCGTTCTTGATGATGTTGAGGCCTTCACCGAACGCGGCCATGATCCCGTACTCGATGCCGTTGTGGACCATTTTCACGAAATGGCCGGCACCGGTGGGGCCGCAGAGGAGGTAACCCTTTTCGGCGGGACTCGGATCCCCCGTTTTTCCGGGGGTGCGATCGATGTCCCCGAGGCCGGGAGCTATCGATTCGAAGACCGGCTCGAGCCGGTTGTAGGCCTCCTCGGGACCACCGATCATCAGGCAGTAGCCGCGGTCGAGGCCCCACACGCCACCGCTGGTGCCGACGTCGAGGTGGTCCACCCCGCCCTTGCCCAGTTCTTCGGCGAAGTGGATGTTGTCGCGGTAGTAGGTGTTACCGCCATCGATGACGGCGTCCCCCTCGGACAACTCTGCGGCCACGGCCTTGACCGTCTCGTCCGTGATGCGGCCCGCGGGGACCATCACCCAGACGGCGCGCGGTGCCGAAAGCTTGGAGGCAAGGTCCGCGAGGTCGGAAGCCCCGACCGCACCGTCCTTCTCCAGGGCGGCTGTCGCCTCCGGGTCCACGTCGTAGGCGACGACGGTGTGTCCGTCGCGCATCAATCTGCGGGCGATGTTCGCGCCCATCCGGCCGAGACCAACGATTCCGAGTTCCATGGCGCCATCTTAGTCCGCGGCGGGACACCCCATGTGGACCCCGGGATGAAACGTCCGTTGCCGGTACTCTGCCGGGATGAACCGATCGAGAACTTCGGCCGCCGCCACCAAGGCGACCACGACCGACGCCCTGGTGATTTTCGGCATCACTGGCGACCTCGCCCGCAAGATGACTTTCCGGGCCCTGTACCGCCTCGAGCGACGCGACAAGCTGGATTGCCCGATCGTCGGCGTCGGCCGCCGGACCGACTGGGGCCACGAAACGATGCGTCAGCGCGCGAAGGAATCGATCGAGGCCTCGCTCGGCCCGGTCGACGAAGAGGTCTTCAGGAGGCTGGCCGGCCGGATGCGGTTCGTCGCCGGGAACTTCGACGACAGCACGACCTATGAAGTTCTGCGAGACGAACTGAAGGGCACGAAGGACCCGCTCTTCTACCTCGAGGTCCCGCCCCCGCTCTTCTCGCCGATCATCAAGTCGCTCGACGCGGCCGGCCTCGCCGAGAACGGCCGGTTCGTGATCGAGAAGCCGTTCGGGCACGACCTCGCATCGGCCCACGCGCTTCAGACCGAGCTGACCGAGGTGCTCCGCGAGGACCAGATCCTCCGGATCGACCATTACCTCGGCAAGGAGCCGGTGATGGACATCACCTACCTCCGTTTCGCCAACTCGATCCTCGAGCCGGTATGGAACCGGAATTACGTCTCCCACGTCCAGATGACCATGGCCGAGAGCTTCGGCGTCGAGGACCGCGGTGCTTTCTACGACCGGGTCGGCACCATTCGTGACGTCATCCAGAACCACATGCTCCAGGTGCTGGCCCTGGTCGCGATGGAGCCACCGAACGGCAATCAGCCCGATTCGATCCGGTCGGAGAAGCTCGCGCTCTTCCAGTCGATCGAGTCGGCCGACCCGGCGAAGTGCGTTCGCGGCCAGTACGACGGCTACCTCGACATCCCCGAGGTCGCGGACGATTCGAACACCGAAACCTTCGCCGCGATCGAACTCTCGATCGACAACTGGCGCTGGTCGGGCGTACCGTTCTACATCCGCTCGGGCAAGAACCTGCCGGTCAAGCAGACCGAGATCCGGGTCGTCTTCGAGCGACCTCCTCACATCGCTTTCGGCAGGAGCAAGCCCGACCGCCAGGAACTGGTGATCCGCATCGATCCCACCCCCGGGGCCCAGCTCCGGTTCATCACGAAATCCGCCGGAGTCGACTCGTTCCAGGACTCGAATCTCGAGGTTCATTTCGAGAAAGAACCCGGTGCGGAGCCCGAACCGTACGAGCGTCTGCTCGACGATGCCATCCACGGAAGGCCCGACCTTTTCACCCACATCGACGCGATAGACGAGACATGGCGTATCGTTCAGCCTCTGCTCGATAAGCCCAGCCCAGTCCTTCCGTATGAGAAGGGTTCCTGGGGGCCTACCGAGGCGGATCGCCTGGTCAAGGGCGTCTGCCATTGGGAAGAGCCTTGGAAGCCTGCCGGAAAGTAAGGAATGACTGAGACTGAACAGCTGAACATCCTCATCGAGGTCCCTAAGGGATCCCGCAACAAATACGAATACGACCCGGACATCGGAGCCATCATCCTCGATCGGTTCCTCTTCTCGTCCATGGTCTACCCGGTCGATTACGGCTTCGTGCCGCACACGATGGGTGCCGACGGCGATCCGCTCGACGCAATGGTCTGCGTTTCCGAGCCGACCTTCCCGGGTTGCATCATCCCGTCGATCCCGATCGGGCTCTTCCGGATGACTGACGAAGGCCAGGTGGACGACAAGGTCCTCTGCGTGCCTTCACACGATCCCAACTGGAGCTACATCAAGAACCTCGACATGCTGTCGGACCAGCTGCGCGAAGAGATAGCGCATTTTTTCTCTGTCTACAAGCAGCCCGAGGGTAAGCACGTCGAAGTCGACGGCTGGTACCCCCTCGAAGCCGCCCTGGAAGTGCTGGAAGAGTCACGGCAGCGCCTCCGCGACATGGAAGCCGAAGAAGAGAAGTAGTTCTCTCCGGATGTTCGGTGGCTAGGCGGCAGTCTGTTCGACCGAACGGCTGCGCATCCATGAGCGCACGCCGCCGAACCCGAGGATGGCGAGTCCGATTACGAGGATGGCCAGCCAGATGCCGAGCTCCACGGGACCGAGGTTGGCGCCGATCGGAATCATCAGGAGAAGAAGGCCGAACATTACGACCGTAAGCGTGATTGCGGAACGCAAATAAGTTCTGGGCGTCATCGAACTGCCTTTCGACTTAGCAAGCACAACTGTTTCCACCTTAGAGGCTCACCGCGGGTTCCACGGGGCCTCCAGGGGCCGGCTGGCGGGGAGTAAAGGCCGACACGGCCCGCGATCGTACTCACGTACCTGAGCTGGTCGTGTCGGCCGTCGACGAAGTCCAGGCGGGTCCTGGTGGTTCCGTGGGACCCACGGCCTTGGCGGCGAGTTGGCCGCAGGCTGCGTCGATGTCCCTGCCTCTTGTGAGGCGGACCGTCGCGTGGATGCCGCGCTTCATCAGTGTCTGACGGAATGCTTCGATCCGCCCACGGGGTGAGCCCTGGTAGACGCCACCGGTCGGGTTGTACGGAATCAGGTTGACCTTGAAGTCGTTCTTCGGCAGCAGCAGGTCGGCCAGTTCATTCGCGAGCTCGTCGCTGTCGTTCACGCCGTCGAGCATCAGGTACTCGATGAAGACCTTGCGTTTCCGGACGTGGCGCCACTCGCGGGCCGCGTCGACCACTTCGTTCATCGGGTACTTGTCGTTGACCGGCATGATCCTCGACCGCAGTTCGTCGTTCGGCGCGTGGAGCGAGAGGGCGAGCCGCACCGATGGCCCGTCGGTCGTCACCCGCTGGATGCCCGGCAGCCAGCCGACGGTCGAGATCGTCGTGTGCGAGTTGGCGATCCCGATCTCCGGCAGCTTCTCGCAGGCCGCGAGGACGTTGTCGAGGTTCATCATCGGCTCCCCCATGCCCATGAAGACGGTGTGGTTGACCTCTTCCTTCCTCCGGAAGTGGAGGGCCTGGTCGAGGATCTCCGATTCGGTCAGGTTGCGGCCGAACTTCATAGTGCCGGTGGC
Organism: Solirubrobacterales bacterium; assembly: GCA_051305975.1. GTDB lineage: Bacteria > Actinomycetota > Thermoleophilia > Solirubrobacterales > 70-9 > 67-14. Next base: position 7,892 of record JBPPMI010000216.1, on the reverse strand, counting down.
GCAGAAGGTGCAGGTGAGCGGGCAGCCCGACTGGCTGGAGAGGCAGAGGGAGCGGCGCCCGTCGCGGTAGCGCATCAGAACGGCTTCGACCGGTCGCTGGTCACCGGTCAGGAAGAGGGCCTTCTCGGTGCCGTCGACCGAAAGGGCCGAAGCATCGACTTCCAGGGTCGAGACTGGCAGCTTCTCCGCGAGTTGCTCCCGCAGGTCCGCCGGCAGGTTGCTCATCTCGTCGAACGAATCGGCCCCGCGCGCGAGCCACTCCCAGACCTGGTTGGTCCGGTAGGCGGGCTGGCCGAGTTCGGCCATGGTCGTCTCGAGCTGGGCAAGGTCCACGGACAGAGTGTGGCACCCCGGAACCTCATACCCGCAAGTGACTGCGAAAACTGCGGTATTTCGACCAATAACGCAGACGCCTGGTCAGGTGGCAGGGGTGGAGAGCCAGGCACGGATCTCTTCTCCCTGCTCGTCGATCCCTGGTGGCGCCGACCGGGTCTCGGCGGGCGTTGCCGAGAGCTTGATCGGCGAACGGGCCGTCCTGATGCCTTCGATCTCTTCGACCGGGTCGAGACCGAGCGAATCGGCTAGCCGGTAGCCGGCTTCGACGTCGTTGACCGGGCCCGCCGGTACCCCGGCATCTCCGAGCGCCCCGGCCCAGTAGTCGCAGGAATCGAGCTTCAGGCGGGATTCCAGCTCGGGCCGGAGCTCTTCCCGGTTCGTAACCCGGTCGGAATTGGTGCGGAAGCGAGGGTCCTCGATCAGCGAAGGGGCGCCGATCGTGGTCGCGAGCTGCGCAAACTGGTGATCGTTGCCGGCGCAGACCATCAGCGGCCCGTCGGCCGACTCGTACGTGCTGAAGGGTTCGATGCTCGGGTGGACGTTGCCGAGCCGGACGGGCGAGGTCCCGGTGTTCAGGTACGACGAACCCTGGTTCGCGAGGGCCGCCAGGGCTGTCGAGAGCAGGTCGATCGAGACCCGCTGCCCGACCCGGTCGCGGTCGCGGGCCCTTAGCGCCGCGAGGATGCCGGTCGCCGCGTTGAGGCCGGCGATCACGTCTACCAGAGCTACACCGACTTTGTGGCCCCCGCCCTCCTCCGGGCCGGTCACCGACATCAGGCCGCTCAGAGCCTGGACCAGCGGGTCGTATCCGGGCAGGTCCCTGCCGCCGGCCTCGCCGAATCCCGAGATCGAGCAGTAGACGATGCCGGGGTTCTCCATCGACACCGTCGAGTAATCGAGCCCGAACCGGTCCATGGTGCCGGGTTTGAAGTTCTCGATCAGGACGTCGGCCCGGCGCGCCAGTTCCTGGGCGAGAGGAAGGTCTCCCGGGTCCTTCAGGTCGAGGGACACGGACCGCTTGTTCCGGTTCACCGCGAGGAAGTAGGTGGCGCGCCCCTCGTCATCGGTCGGTGGTTTCCAGGAGCGGGTCTCGTCACCGGCGGGGGATTCAACCTTGATCACGTCGGCACCCAGATCCCCGAGCGTCATGGCCGTCAGCGGGCCGGCCAGGACCCGGCTGAAATCGGCGACCAGGAGACCATCCAGGGCAGTCATGTCAACATGGTGACGGATGAACCAGACTCCAGCCGCCCTCGACATCAAAGGCCTGACCAAACGCTACGGCGACGGCACCCTCGCGCTCGACGACCTCGACCTCGAAGTGCCCGACGGCAGCTTCTTCGGGCTGCTCGGACCGAACGGCGCCGGCAAGACGACCTTGATCGGCGCCGTCTGCAACCTGGTCCGCCCGACCGACGGCGAAATCAGGGTTTTCGGGCACCCCGGCGGCAGCATGACGGCCCGCCGGATGATCGGGATCGCCGAGCAGGAACCGAACCTCGACAAGTTCCTGACCGTCTACGAAACGCTGCTCTACCACGGCGGCTACTACGGCATGGGCGCCGACGAGGCGGACGAGCGGGCCGAGCAGATGATCGACGCCTTCGACCTGCGCGGCAAGCGGAACGTCGAAGCCCCCAAGCTCTCAGGCGGCATGCGCCGCCGCCTGCTGCTCGCCCGGGCCCTGCTCCACCGGCCCAATCTGGTGATCCTCGACGAACCGACCGCCGGAGTCGACCTCGAACTCCGCCACGAGCTCTGGAGCTACATCCGCGTGCTCCACGATCAGGGCACCACCATCCTCCTGACGACGCACTACCTCGAAGAAGCCGAAGCGCTCTGCGACGAGATCGCCCTGATCAGCGGCGGCCAGATAGTGGCCCGCGACACGGCGGCAGGGCTGAAAGACACCCACGGTGTCGGGACGCTCGAAGAGGTCTATCTGAAAACTGTGGCCGGCGGCAAAATTGCCCTGGCCGAGGAGGCGGCAAGGGCATGAGCGGAAAAGTCGGTTACATCGGGCTCGGCATCATGGGCCGGGCGGCGGCCTCGAACCTGATCGACGCCGGGTACCACCTGATCGTCAACAACCGGACCGCGTGGAAGGCCGACCCGCTCCTCGACCGTGGTGCCGGTTACGGCCACACCCCGGCCGAGGTGGCGGAGGAATGCGACGTCGTCTTCCTGAACGTGCCCGACACCCCGGACGTCGAGCTGGTCCTGTTCGGCGACGGCGGCATCGTTTCGGCGAAGGACTTCAACGGGCTAGTCATCGACATGAGCACGATCGACCCCGGTGCGACGGTCGACATCGGCGAGCGCCTGCAGGCCCACGACATCGGCTTCGTCGACGCGCCCGTCTCAGGCGGGGAAGCCGGAGCGATCGCGGGGACGCTCTCGGTCATGGCCGGTGGCAACGGGGAGGACTTCGAGACCGCCCGGCCCCTGCTCGAGGTCGTCGGTGAACGCGTGACGCACGTGGGGCCCGCCGGCGCCGGTCAGGTGGCCAAGGCCTGCAACCAGCTCCTGGTCGGCAGCAACGTGCGCGCCGTCGCCGAAGCGATCCTCCTGGCGGAGCGGTCGGGGCTGATCGACCCCGCCGTGATGCGGGAAGCGGTGACCGGTGGCTCCGCCGACAGCTCAGTCCTCCAGAACCACGGCAAGCGCATGCTGGACGGCAACTTCGACCCCGGCTTCAAGGCCGAGCTCCACGCCAAGGACGCCCGCATAGTCGAGGCGCTGGCGAAGGCCTCGGGCACGCCGGTCGAAGCTTTCGGGCTGGCCCACCAGTCCCTCGACCGCCTCGTCCAGTCCGAACGTGGTGAGCGCGACCACTCGATGATCATCGAAGTGCTGCGCGAAGAAGCTGGCGAGCCCAGAAGTTGACTCCGCTGCCCCCGGCACAGGTCGAGCCACATCCGTGGCGCGGACTCGCGTGGCTCTCACGCCGCGAGTGCCACCGCGTGCTCAAGCTCTGGAAGCAGACGATCCTCGCCCCCGTGATCGCCGCCCTGCTCTTCATGGTCGTGTTCGGACTCTCGCTCGGCGACAGCATCACCGAGATCAACGGCTTCGATTACAAGGTCTACATCGTGCCGGGCCTGATCGCGATGGCGATGGCCCAGGCCGCCTACTCGAACAATTCGAGCACGATCTTCCAGGCGCGGAACGACCGCTACCTCGACGACATCCTGTCGGCCCCGATGCCGGCCTGGCACGTCCACCTCGGCTACCTCGTCGGCGGGGCGATGCGGTCGCTGATGATCGGCCTCCTGCTGACCGCCTTCGCGATCCCGATCACCGGTGCGCCGCTCGAGTACCCGGCGGAGGCCCTGCTCGCAGTGCTCCTTCTGACCACCGCCTTCGGAGCGCTCGGCATCATCGTCGGTGTCTACGCCGAGTCGTGGGACAACCAGTCGTTCATCAACAACATCGTGATCCTGCCGCTGATCTTCCTCGGCGGCGTCTTCTATTCGGTGAGCCGGCTCGGAACCCCGTGGGAACAGATCTCACATTTCAACCCGCTCTTCTATGTCGTCGACGCCACCCGGTACGGCTTCCTGGGGCACAGCGACGTCAATCCCGTGCTCTCACTCTCGATCGTCGCGGTGATCACGGTCCTGCTGGTCACCTGGTCGCAACACCTGTTCAGCACCGGCCACAAACTAAAGCCCTGACGTCTTCTGGCAATGGTTTGGGTCGCCCAGGGGCCTAAACCATTGCCAGAGCCGCCGTTTAGGTATCGAGGTCCGGGATGTATGTGGCCACGTGCTGGTTGATGGTCTCTCTCACCCACTGCTTCTCGGCTGAATCGGCCATCCGGTAACGGCCGATCAGCATCGCCTGGTCGTCGAGCGGCAGGCCGCTGATCTCCCACGCGACAACGAGGCGCTCGAAGAGAAGCTCGGTGCGACGGCGCCAGATGTCGTCGACGCTGGCCGCGTCCGAGACCATCTCCGTCCTGATCTTCTTGACCGAGCCCGGGGAGAGCTCCTGGCGGAGGGTGAGCACGTTGCCCTCCGGGTCGGCGTAGATCGAGGTCGCGCCCTTGTCTTCAGCTCGCCGGCGCCGGCGGTTTCTCTTTTTCGCCATCGATCTCATTCTGACGATCGGAAAGCTCCCCGTCCCCGAGACCGCCGAAGTGATGCCTCCGCTGGTTGTCCTGCGACGCCAGTTCCGAGATTGCGGAGTAGAGGATCACGTCGATCACCAGGCCGAAGACCGCGCCGAACTGCGCCTCGACGAACGAGAAGACACGGGTGACGAAGATCGAGACGAGGAAGGCCCGGCCGAACCAGGAGTAGGCGGCCTGGTGGTCGTCCTTCAGCATCTTGTAGATGCCGATGGCGATCATGATCACCGACGTCAGGATCGACAGCGTGCGGGCGATGCTGAGGAAGTCCGGACTGCTACTCGGCACGTTGTTCGCCGTCTGGGTCTGCAGCCCGAGGTCATACTGCAGATCAACGATGCTGAGCAGCGAGACGACTCCCCAGACGACCACGATCCGGATTACCCATTTTCCGAAGTTCGGCCTCTCCGTGACCCGCGTGATCCGCTGGTGTACGCGGTCGATCGTCTGGGCGATGCGCGACGGCCGCTTGTCCGGTGCGAGCACTGCGTCCTTGAAGTAGCTGCGGATCCCGGCGACCCGCGGATCGTCCGGGTCGGACTGGTCGAGGAGCTGGTTCGCCACTTCGAGCTCGTCCCGGCGGAACTCCCCGGAGACGGTGGCCGGCAAGAACGCCATCGCGTTCGCGAGGGCGGTCTTCTGGTCGAGCACCTGGCGGCGCGAGAGCTCCCTGATGATCAGGAAGAGAATGATGAAGACGATGTAGATGATGCCCGCGGCGGGCTTGAAGAAGTAGTTGTTGTCCGAGGTGATGAACTTGCCGAGCTCGTCGATGAAGAAGCCGAAGCCGATTCCCCCGATGATCGCCGAGGCGGTGCGTCCTCCCCGGTTCAGGTAGATCAGCCCGATCCAGATCGAGATGACCATGAAGATCCCGCCGTAGAGCAGGTGGGCGATGTGGAGTCCGCCACCACCGAGCTGCGGATAGTTGGTCAGCCAGAGTTGCGTCCGGATCACCAGGATCGTCGTGATCGCGACGATCAGGAACCATTCCAGCTTCTGGACGAAGTCGTACCGCCGAATCGGGTTATCGATCAACTTCGGTCGTTTCGACGCAAGATCCCTGGGAACGGACGGCACGGGCCGATCCTAGCCCAGCCGGCTGCAGAAGAAAACAGGCTGAACCGGAAGCAGGGAAAAGCCCACTTCCGGTTCAGCCCGGTGGATCAACCTCCGTTGGATGCCGGCGCGAACGTGCGGCTCGGCTGACCGCGCAAGGCCGTAGGACCCGGCAGGGGGTTGCCCTGTGCGTCTTCATTCGGGATCACCGGCAGGACCAGCCTGGACGGCACTGCGCCGCCCAGTCCGATCGTGTTGGTGGTCTGGCCCTTCTCGATCGTGGCGAAGTCCCAGATGGTCCGGTCTCCGCCGGGCGCCTGGACGTTGATCCGGATCTTCGAGTCCTTCCGGAACACGTGCGCTGCCGGGAAGATCTGGACGCGGGTCAGGTTGTACTTGCCCTTCGCGAGCGGGGCACCGTCATCTTCGAGCCAGGTCTGGACCGGATTGTCCACGGTCGAGGCATTGGGATCGATCTTCCGGTGAGAGGCCCGCAGCCAGCCGTTCTGGACGTAGGTCTCCTTGCCGTCGGGCCGGACCTCGGTCAGGGTCACCTGGAGGTCCGTGTTCGTCTCGCTCGACTTGAGGTACAGATCGAGACTCGACGGTCCGGCGATGAACGTGTCCTTCGCCAACTTCGGGGTCAGGAATCCGAGTCCCTTGCCCTGGGCGACCGGCGTCCACTGGTAGGGCGGCTGGGCCAGCCAGGAATCGCCCTCGGCGTTCTCACCGAGGGTGCGGGTCGGACGGGCCTTCGGATCGGACTTGTAGCTGACGGAGTCCTGCGTCCCCGGCTTGCTCTGGGTGAGGGTTCCGCCCTTGCCGAGGTAGTAGGCGGTCGGCTTCACGCTTGGGACCGGCCAGTCGGTGAATTTGGTCTCCCACGCCGCTCCGATCGCTCCGGGCTGGCCCGGCAAAGCCGCGCCGTTGTCCATCAACACGCGGATCCGCGGGTTCTCCTTGCGAAAGTCCGCCCTCGCCTTCTGGAGGTTGGCCGGGGTGTCGAGCCACAGGCCGTACTTCGAGGGCGTGATCGGCAGCGCCGTCGAGGACGCGACCGCCTCGTAGAGCACCGGTGACAGTGTGGTGACGAGGGGGTTGATCCTCGGAACGCGGCCGTCGCCCACCCAGAGGTTGAGGAAATCGGTCATCTGGGTGAAGGTGCTCGGGCCGAGCGAGTCGACGTGGACGCCGTTCTGCATGGTGACGTAGACGTCGGGGTTCGATTTCGGCAGGTCCTTGACCGCTTCGGTCCAGTGGCCGCCGGTCTGTTCGTCCTGGAAGGCACCGACGAGGAAGACCGGCACGTCGATCTTGTCCACCCAGGCGCCCGGTGAACGCTTCTCGAACAGTTGCGGGGTACGGTACGGGTTGGTTTCGATCAGCTTGTTGTAGTCACGGGTCTGTAGCCGCATGCGCTGGTTGGCCAGGCAGTGCTGCTTCTGTGACTCGCGGAGGGCCGGATCGGACACCTGAGGGTCGCCGTTGGTGCTCATTTCGCGAGCCCAGGGCTGTCCACCCTCAGGAGCTGGTTCGGCATCCTCGGCCCGCTCGGTGATCCAGCTGTAGGCGAAGCCGTCGTTGAAGATACCGCCGGGGAAGCCGGTGGCATAGTAGATGTCATTGGTTACCGACAGCGGGGCCACGGCGGCCAGGTTCGGCGGCTGGGTCCCGGCCGTGAAGAGCTGGGTAATTCCGGAGAACGAGATCCCGCCCATGCCGACCTTGCCCTTGACCCAGTCCTGCGCGGCCACCGTCTCGACCGCATCGTAGCCGTCGTACGTCGTGGGCCAACCGAAAAGGTCGAACGCGCCACCGGAGCAGCCGGAACCGCGCATCTGGACGCTCACCGTGGCGAAGTCGGTCAGCGGCCCGATGAGTCCGCCGACTGCTGTCGCACTGTCCGGGGCGAGCGGATCAGACGCCCCGGCGACGCCACCGATGATCCCCGCGAGCAGATCGTGAGGGGCCGCTGTCTGATAGCCGGAGTACTCGATGAAGGTCGGGAACGGCCCCTGGCTCATCGTTTTCCCGAGTGGCAGACGGACGGTCATCGCGATCTCGGTGCCGTCGCGCATGGTCACGTAGTTAAGGCCCTGCTTCAGTTCCTTGTTCCCGTAGAACGCCGCCGGCGGGTTCTCGCCCGGCTTCAGGGTCTCGAACTTCGCGGTGCCCAGGCCGAGCCTGGTGATGGTCGGCTTGGTGCGGGCACGGAACTTCCTGTTTGCGCGTTTCTTGCAGTCCTTGCGCTTCGCCTTCTTCTTGAAGGTCTTGCACATCTTCATCTGCTTCTTGCGCAGCTTCTTGGCCTTCTTGAGCTTCTTCTTGCTGACCTTGCGCTTGATCGTATTGGTGGGAGTGCGCA
>JBPPMI010000215.1:0-11249 GCA_051305975.1 Solirubrobacterales bacterium | reverse complement strand
CGAGGCCGAGCCGTTCGCGGCCTTCGGTCGCGGTGGCGTCGTGGCCGCTCAGGTCCCGGATCCGCTCCAGGCGGTAACGGATGGTGTGGCGGTGGGTGAACATCTGCTTGGCCGTGGCCGGCACGTTGGCGTCGCTGTCGAGGTACGCCTCCACGGTCGCGACCAGGTCGGTCTCGTACTGCTCGTCGTAGGCGACCAGCGGTTCGACGGTCTCGGAGTAGAAGCTGTGGAGCTCTTCGTCGCTGGTGCCGAGCAGGAGCCGGTAGGCGCCGGTCTCCTCGAAGGCGATTGGCGACCTGCCTTCGGCTTCGCCCACGTTCAGGGCGAGTTGCGCCTCCCGGGCAGCCCGCTCGAACTCGACCGGGACGGTCGCGATCCGCGAGCGCGAGATGGTCACGTTCAGGCCACTGAGAGAACGCGGCAGTTCACGGTCAAGAGTTTCTTCGACCCTGATCAGCCGTTCCTCTTCGGGGGCCGGCACGATGATGCCGACGATTCCACCTTCTTCCACTTCGCTCATCGCGGCGATCGAACCGGGGGCCGCCGCCCTCAGCGTGCGCACGGTCATGTCGAGGACACGGGCCCGCCAGTCGCCGTCCTGGGCCGATCCGGCGTGGGCCCGGACCATGATCACGCCGCCGCCCCGGGAGATGTCGCATCCCACCTCCTGGGCCCGGGTGAGGATCTCGTCGGGGTCGATCAGGGTCCCGTCCAGGATGGACCTGACCGCATCCGAGACGGCGCCTTCGTTGCCCCACTCGGCCGAACGGGCACGCTCGACCTCGAGCGCGGCGAGGGCAGCCAGGATGTCGAGCGCCTCCTGGTCCGAGGATTCGCCGAGGTACCGGACTTCGCCCACCGAGTCGTCGCCGATCTTGAGCTCGATCACGTGGACCCCCTTGGCGCCCGCGGTGAGTTTTCCCTCCTGCGACTGGGTCGAACCGGCGACGGCCAGCACGATCCCCGAGCGGTCGAGGAACGCGACCGGCAGGCCGATCACGTCGGCCGCGGCACGGGCAAGGCCCGGCAGGCCACGACCGGCCAGGACGGGTCCGGCCAGAAGGGCGGCGCCCGCCGCCTTGGTCCCCGCGGCCGGGTTCACCCGCTCGACCAGGGGAAGAAATCGGTGACGATGATGTCGTTGGTCCAGAGCACGTAGAAGATCCCGAGCAGGACGCCCACCGTTACCAGGGTGCCGAGGATGAACAGCGAGAGGAAGCCGGCGGCGAGCTTTTCCGGCCAGCGGCCGTACGAACTCATGGCCGGAACCATGATCAGGACCACGAACGCGGTCAGGCTGATCAGCGAAGCCGCACCGAGGAGTACCCAGTTCTGTGAAAGAGCGATGACCATCGCCATTAAGTCTTGCGCAACTGGCCCGCCAGCAGGGCTGCGACCGCGAAAAAGGCGAACCAGAAGGCGCCGAGGGCCCAGCCGGCGTTCACGTCGCTCAGGTAGTGGACCCCGAGGTACACACGGCTGAGCCCGATCAGGGCGGTCAGCGCGATGCCGCTCAGCACCAGAGCTGTCTTCCGCACCATGTCCGGTCGGAGACGCACCGCGATCGTGACCGCGAGCCAGACGTAGAAGACCGAATGGGCCGCATGACCGCTGGGGAAGGAGGCATTGCTGAAGCCGGTGAGCCCCCCGGTGGGCCGCGGCCGGTCTACCGCTTCCTTGAGCACGTCGACACTTACGTAGACAGCGATCAGCGAAAGAAGGAGCACTGCCAGTTCCGAGTACTTTCGCGTGGCAAAGAGGTACGTCCCGGTGATGGCGGCCACCGCGAGGATCACCGGGGTCGAGCCGAGGTCGGTGATCACCTGGGCGACGTCGACCAGCCAGCCGGTCCGGATCCGGTCCACGAAGTCGAAAGCGGTCGTGTCCCCCGGGGTCGGTCCGCCGTTGCCGAGGATGATCTCGGTGTAAGCGATCACGACGAAGGCGGACACGGCGATGATCGCGCAGAGCGTCGTCACCTCGAGGCCGAAAGTTCCGCCCGGGGTCAGGCGGGCAACCAGGAAGTCCCACTGCGGCCGCAACCTCCGGCCGAACCCGACCAGCGGCGCAGACAGACGGTTCTCCTCCATGCCCTCGACCAGCCTCACCCGGTTGGCGGGCACCTTGAGGAACCGGACGCTGACGACCGCGATGACGCTGACGACGATGATCGTGCCGATGATCAGCGCGACCAGGCCGACGTACTCGGCGGCCGCATCGATGCTGCGGGCGAAGATGTAGCCGGCCAGGATGTGGAGCGTCACCTGCAGACCTGCGCCGAGGATGCTGTACGGGATGAACCCGCGGAACCGCATCCCGGAGCTGCCGGCGACGAAAGGTGAGAGTGCCCTGACCAGCCCGAGGAACCGGCCGACCAGGACGGTCTTGCCGCCGTGCTTCTCGAAGTAGTCCTCGACCTTGACGTACCGCTCTTCGGTGATTCCCACCCGGTCGCCATGTTTGAGGATGAAGGATCGTCCCAGCCGGTGACCGAGGTAGAAGCTGACCGAATCGCCGAGGACCGCGCAGACCCAGGCGATCGCGATCAGCAGATAGACGTTGATCACTCCCTGGCCGGCCACCGCACCGGCTACGAGCAGTGCGGTCTCCCCCGGCACCAGCAGTCCGACGAAAGCACCGGTCTCGAGGAACGAGAGGATCGCGATCAGCAGGTACGTCCACGCCCCGAGGAAGTTGGCGAACTCGTCGAGCAGCGTCTGCAGGTCGAGTTCCGGAAAGAACTTCTTGTAGAGGAAGAAGATGCCACCGGCCGCGATCGCCGCGACCAGGATCAGGATCGCCCTGCCCTTTGTCGTCTCCGGGATCCTCACAGACCGGATCCGGCTTCGCAGACCATCGCGCCTTCCCCCAGCGAATCCGCAGCCGCGTCGGCTTCCGCCTTCTCGGCGAAGATCCCGAAGACGGTCGGGCCGGTGCCGGTCATCCCGGCAAAGGAGGCACCGGCGTCCTGGAGCTGCTGCTTCCGGATGCCGATCTCCGGCTTGAGCGTGATCGCGGCCGGTTCCAGGTCGTTGACCAGGAGGCCCGGGTAGGCCAGCGGGGAGACGCCACCGCTGGCGACGGCCCACAGGCGGCCGGACATTTCATCGAGCTCTTCCTGCGGGCGGCCCAGCCCGAGCCGGTCGGCTTCGTTGAACACGCCCGCGGTGGGAAGGCCTTCGGCGAAAGGCAGCAGCACGACCCAGTGCGCGGCCGGAACGGGGAGCGACGTCAGCTTCTGGCCGACCCCCTCGACCAGGCACGGAACCGGGTCGAGCTGCGAAGGGACGTCGGCGCCGAGGATGATCGCGAGCCCCGCCAGGTCGTCGACTTCGCCCACCGCCAGCCGTAGGACCGCGGCCGCGTCCGCACTGCCGCCGCCGAGTCCGGCCTGGACCGGGATCCGCTTTGCGATCTCGATCCTCAGGGGCGGGGTCTGCCACCCTTCCGACCGCAGGAGCCTCATGGCTTCGGCGGCGAGATTCAGGCCTTCCACCCCCGGGCAGATGACTTCGTCACGCTCAGCTTCGGTCACGGTGAGCCGGTCGTGCAGGGAAAGTGGCTCGAAGATCGAGGCCAGCTCGTGCAGGCCGTCCTTCCTCCGCGGCCCGAGGTAGAGGCAGAGATTCAGCTTTGCTGGGGCAAGTAGTTCAGTCGGTGTCATGGGTGATCCCTAGGGTCTCGCCGCCTTGTATCCGCGCGTAAGCGTGGATCAAGACGTCAGGACCCGATCCTTTCATCGGGAAGGTCGATCATCCCCGAAAAAGCGGCGCACTGCTCTGGCGTGACTGCCTCCGCCCGGATGCCGGGATCGAGTCCGATTCCCTCGAGGGCGGCGCGGGCCGGCTCGAAGGCACCGGGGATCGCCATGTCCATGGACCGGGGCATCGTCTTCCTCCGGTGGCTGAACGCCGCCCTGACAACGGTGCGGATGCGTTGGTCCGGGCCCGGGCCATCCCGCCGGATCGACACGATCGCCGAATCGACCCGGGGCTGTGGCCGGAAGACCGACCGGCTCACCTTGCGGACCAGCCTGACCTCGCCCGCGAGCTGCGCGAGGACCGAAGGCCCGCCGTAGGTCTTCGATCCGGGGTCGGCCCGCAACCTGTCGGCTATCTCCTTCTGGACCATGACCGACCAGGTCAGGATCGAAGGCAGTTCGAAGATCGTCCTCATTATCACCGGGGTCGCCACCGCGTACGGCAGGTTGGCGACCATCGCGGTCGGTGGCGGGTCGAGCAGGTCGAGATCATATTTGACGGCGTCAGCCCACACGATCGTCACGTTCTCGAGCTTTTCGACCTGCCAGAGCAGCGGCTCGAGGCCGCGGTCCAGTTCGATCACCTGGACGGACGCACAGGCCGCAGCCAGTCGCTCCGTGAGCACGCCTTCCCCGACGCCGACCTCGAGCACGTGGTCGTCCTCGCCGACGCCCGAGTCCTGGACGATTGCGTCAAGCAGGTTGGGATCGGCCAGGAAGTTCTGGCCCAGCCTCACCAACCGAACACACGCTGCGCGTTGACGGTGACGGTCCGGTCAAGTTCTTCATAGGTAACGCCCCGCACCTCGGCCACCTTTTCGGCAGTCTCGACGACGTAGGCGGGCGGGTTGCGGTGCCGGCGCCGTGACTGGGGGGTCAGGTACGGCGCGTCGGTCTCGACGAGGATGCGGTCCTCGGGCACCTTGGAGGCGGCGAACCGCAGGTCCTTGTTCGCGGGGTAGGTGACGTTCCCGGCGAACGAGCAGTACCAGCGCCGTTCGGCCGCGCGTTCGACCCAGTCGGGGGCCGAGAAGCAGTGGAGGATCACTTCGAGTCCGTCGCCCGCCCCGTCGAGCATCGAAAACGCCTCGCTCACGGCGGCTTCACTGTCCTGCTGGTCCCGTACGTGGATCACGATCGGCAGGCCGAGGTCGGAAGCGATCTCGATCTGGGCGGCGAAAGCGACGCGCTGGTTCTCCGGTTCGGCGGTGTCCCGGTAGAAGTCGAGCCCGGTTTCGCCGATCGCGACCACCTTGTCGTGCGCGGCCAGCCGGGAGATGTCCGCGGCGGCCTCATCGTCGAAGCCGTCGGCGTCGTTCGGGTGGCGGCCCACGCAGGCGTAGACCACGTCGTGGGCATCGGCCAGCAGGATCTGGTCGCGGTTGCCGGCTTCGTCGAGGCCGACGGTGAGGATCCGGGTCAGGCCGGCCTCGCCGGCCTGACTCAGAATCTCCTCGGGACTTTCCTGACACCTCGTCACATGGGAGTGGGTGTCAACCAAAGCGCCCTCCTACTTGTAGAACCCGAAGGTGCGTCTCTTGATCGTGCGCTTGCCCGTCGCGAAGTCGACCGACGAGAAACGGACCTTGAGCTTCGACCTGGCGACGTTCTTCCGGATGTACCGCACTCCGAAGTTGGTCAGCTTGAAACGGAGAGTGAGCACGTTTCCGGCCTTGATCGTGAACTTGCCCTGGGCCGAATCGGTGGTCGCGGGGGCCACGAGGGTCATCTTGACCCTGCCGCCACAGTTCTTGCTGCAGCTGATCAGCACCGGGATCTTCTTCTGGACCTTGAGGCGGGCCTTGCCGTCCTCGCTGGCGATCCTGACGCGGTTCGGCGCGGCCTGAGCCGCGGTTGAAACGGCCATTCCAGCCACGAGCATCAATGCGGTTGTAACGAGAAGCTTTCTCATGCTTACCTCACCCTGTCTCTTGAAAACTGAAGGGTGATCCTACCGGGAGCTCAGAGTTTCGGGAAAAGTGGCTCGATCCGGTTCACCTGCTGGCCACCGCCACGGTTGCCGAAGTCTTCGAGCGCCAGGGTCTCCTGCCCGAGCGCTTCCACCAGGATGGCCGTCGAGTTCGGCAGGTAGGGGTGGAGCAGGAGCACAAGCACCCGGAGGCCCTCGACCAGGCTGTAGAGCACCTGGTCCAGCCGATCGGCATCACCGTCCTCCTTGGCCAGCACCCACGGCTGGCTCTCCTCGACGTAGCGGTTCAGCCGCCGCACCAGCACCCAGATCTCTTCGAGGGCCTGGCTGATCTGGGCCTCGTCGAGCAGCGCCGAGATGCGACCGGAGATGCCTTCGAAGTCGGCGACCAGCAGCGGATCCGGGTCCGCTTCCGGAACGAGGCCGTCGCGGTAGCGGTCGACCATCGCGAGTGTCCTCGACGCCAGGTTGCCGAAGTCATTGGCTAGCTCGGATTCGTAACGCGACTCGAACCCCTCGGTCGAGATCGATCCGTCCTGGCCGAAGATGACCTCGCGGAAGCAGTAGAAGCGGAGCGCATCGGCCCCGAACTTGTCTATCACCTCGAACGGATCGAGCACGTTGCCTAGCGACTTAGACATCTTCTTCTCGCCCATCAGCAGGTAGCCGTGGATGAACATGCGCTGCGGCGGTTCGAGACCGGCCGCCATCAGGAAGGCCGGCCAGTACACCGCGTGGAACTTGAGGATGTCCTTGGCAAGGATGTGCCAGGTCGCGGGCCAGTACCGGTCGGTCAGGTCTTCGCCCTCGCGGGCATAGCCAAGGGCCGAGTAGTAGTTGCTGAGCGCGTCGAACCAGACGTACATGACCTGATCGGAATCCCAGGGAAGAGGCACGCCCCAGCTGAGTTGCGAGCGGGACAAAGACACGTCGCGCAGGCCGCCGCGGACGAACGAGAGCGCCTCGTTCCGGCGGAAGTCGGGCATGATCATCTGCGGGTTCTCTTCGTAGAGCTGCTCGAGCTTCTCCTGGAAGGCGGAGAGCTTGAAGAACCAGTTCTCCTCCTTCTCACGGAGCAGGGGGATCTCGTGGATCAGGCAGGTGTCGCCGGGGCCGATCTCGTTCTCGTTCTTGAAATCGGCGCAGCGGGGGCAGTACCAGCCTTCGTAGAGGCCCTGGTAGACGAAGCCGTTGTCCTTGACCCGCGTGACCAGTTCCTGGACCCGCTCGATGTGGCCCTGGTCGGTGGTCCGGATGAAGAAGTCATGGGTCGAGTCGACCCGGTCCACGAGGTCCTCGAACTTCGGCGCGTTCCGGTCGACCAGTTCCTGCGGGGTGATGCCCGCGGATTCGGCGGCCTGGGCGATCGGCTCGCCGTGCTCGTCCGTGCCGGTGAGCATGAATACGTCCTCGCCGCGCTGGCGCATGTGGCGAGCCAGGATGTCCGCGGCCATGGTCGAATAGGCGTGGCCGAGGTGCGGCTCGCCGTTCGAGTAATAGATAGGTGTCGTGACGTAGTAGCTCATCGGAGTTCGTTCATGATCGCGTCAGCGAACAGTACGGCCCCGGGGACCTCGTGTGCCGTGGTCTGTCCGAGGTAGAGGCTCGGTTCGGTCAGCTCGACTTCCATCAGCACCGGACCATTGACAGTCGAGACCATGTCGATCCGGGCGTAGAGCGGCATCCGTCCAAACCGGTTGGAGAGCCAGGCGATCGTCTGGAGGCCGAGATCGATCTCGGCTTCCGACGCTTCGGTGGCGACGACCAGGTCGTCGGCGTACATCGCGGCGGCGATCCTGGTGCCGGGCTTGGTCTCGGCGACGCCGGACCCGGGCAGGAAGGCGCGCTTCTTCAGGGCGTAGGCGAACCTGCCCCCGAAGAAGAGGACGGCGGCCTCGCCCACGTCCTCGACCTCCGGGATATAGGCCTGCATCATCGCTACTTCGCCCTGGTCACCGAGACGGCTGAGCAGGTCGAGGCCTTCCTTGCGGTTCTCGTCGCTGAAGATTCCGGTGTCGCGCGCACCGGCACCGGTCACCGGCTTGAGCACGACCTTGCCGCCGAAGTCCGGAACCGGGCCGTGCGGTGCGATGAGGACTGTCGGTGGCACCGGCAGCCCGCTGCCGTCGAGTTCAGCGAGGTACCGCTTGTCGGTGTTCCAGCGCAGGACGTCCGGGCCGTTCCGAAGCCTCTCCGGCCCGACCGATTCGGCCCAGGCGAGGAACTCCTCGAGGCGTTCGCCGTAGTCCCAGGGCGAGCGGACGACGACGAGGTCGAACCCGTCCCAGCCGGCTCGAGGGTCGTCCCAGGCAATGAACTCGACCGCAACCCCGCGACTGCTGAGGACATCCGCGGATAGTTGATCGTCCTCCCACTCCGGCTGGCGTGGCTCGCAAGTGACGTAGGCGACCTTCGAGGCCGGCGTCATCGCCTCGGCTCTCGGCCGGTCAGGGCCTTGTAGAGATCGTTGGCCCGGGTGCCGGTCAGGGTGGCCACGACCGTCGCCGCGGCACGGGGGCGCGCGCCGGACTGGACCAGGCGTTTCAGGGCTTCGACGGCGAACGCGATGTCCTGGCTCTGCCCGGCCGCTTCGGCGGGTCCGATCACGAGGACGATCTCGCCCTTGACCTCGCCGCCCTTGTAACGCAGAGCAAGCTCGGAGAGGGTGCCGCGGGTAACTTCTTCGTGCAGCTTGGTCATCTCCCGGCAGACGGCCGCCTGGCGTTCGGGGGCGATCTTGGACAACGCGGTGAGGGAGTCGGCGATGCGGCGGGGAGACTCGAACGCCACCAC
This sequence comes from Solirubrobacterales bacterium, assembly GCA_051305975.1. Lineage (GTDB taxonomy): Bacteria > Actinomycetota > Thermoleophilia > Solirubrobacterales > 70-9 > 67-14. The sequence goes on along the minus strand of JBPPMI010000215.1, from coordinate 2,766 downwards.
CGTCTCGGTCGAATTGAGGACCCGCTCCATCTCCCCGGAGCGCTTGGGCAGGAACCCCTCGAAGCGCCAGCGGTCGGTCGGAAGTCCGGAGACCACGAGCGCGACCGGGATCACCGACGGGCCGGGCAGCACGTTGACTTCGAGTCCACGGTCGATGCAGGCGCGGATCAGGCGGTAGCCGGGATCCGAGATCGCCGGCATGCCGGCGTCGGAGACGAGGGTGATGCGCTCGCCGCGCTCGATGCGTTTCACCAGTTCGGTCGCGCGGGACTTCTCGTTGCCTTCGTGGTTCGACACGAGCCTCGGCTTCGGCCGGATCTCCAGCCGTTCCAGGAGACGGCCTGTGCGACGGGTGTCCTCGCAGGCGATGTAGTCGGCGTCGACCAGGGCTTCGCGCACCCGCTTGGTCACGTCGTCCATGTTGCCGATCGGGGTCGGCGCGATCGTCAGTCTTCCGGGCATCAGCCCCTGCTTTCCATTTCGATGCGGGCCATCGCGGCGGCACCGATCATGCCCGCTTCGGGGCCGAGTTCGGCCGCGACGACCCTTGTCTGGTCCATCGGCCGGAGGGCCCGGTCCTTCAGTTCTTTCCTCGCGGGTTCGAGGATCAGGTCACCCATCGCCATCGCTCCCCCGCCGAGAACTATCACTTCGGGCTGGAAGATGTTGGCGAGTGAGACCAGGGCGTTACCGAGATAATGCCCGGCCATTTCGATCACGGCGATCGATTCCTCGTCACCGGCCAGCGCGGCGTCGGTAACTTCCTTGCCGGTGATCTTCTGTCCGGATGCGGCCAGGCGCCCGAGTGCGGAATCCGGAACCCCTTCGGCCGCCACCTGGCCGGCGCGGCCGATCGCGTTGCCGGAGGCGAAGACCTCGATGCACCCGCGGCCGCCTCGGCAGGCGCACTTGGGGCCGTCGATGTCGACGACCGTATGTCCGAGTTCGGCGCCGGCGCCGCTCGAGCCGCGGAACAGTTTGCCGTCGATCCAGATGCCACCACCGATCCCGGTGCCAAGTGTCAGCAACAGGGCGTTCTTCGTGCCCCGGGCCGCCCCGTAGAGGGCTTCCGCCAGCATCGCGACGTTGCCGTCGTTGTCGATGAATACCGGTAGATCGACCTTCTCCTCCAGCAGATCACGCACCGGCACGTCCTCCAGGGGGAGATTCGCCGTGCTGATCGCGTATCCACGCTCGAAGTCGAGTGCCGCGGGAATTCCCAGGCCTGCAGCGATGGCGCCCGGATGCTGCTCGTGTGCCATATTGATCTGCTCGGCGAGCAGGTCAACGACCTCCTCTTGCGAATATCCCTTCGAGGGAACCACATTGCTCCAGCCGGTTTCGCGCTGGTCATCAACGACTCCGACCGCAAGTTTTGTGCCGCCGAGGTCGACCCCGATCGTTTCGATTCGATTCATCAGCACCATTGTTAACCCTTCATGGCTTCCGACGACGAACAGCGCCGCCCAGACCGTCCTGAATACACGGTCCACCGTTCCCGAAAGGGGCTGTTTTCCCGTTTCCGGAAGCCGGATCTCGACAAACTGAGAGAGAAATCCCGGTCGAAGGGTGGAGCGCCCGTTCCGGGGAGGGAACGCCAGGAAGACCTGCCGTACGAAGTCCACCGCGGCGGGAACCGCCAGCCTCCGAGGTTGCCGCGCTTCGACGACCGGCGCGATCCTACGGTCAGGGGCCCGCGAAAGAAACGGCCCTGGGTCAAGTGGATCTTCATAGTGATCGGGGGCTGGATCGTCATCAGCTTCCTTTCATTCTCGATTTCGGCGCAGATCCAGTCGATGAAGCTCGACGGCAACGCCCGTGACGCCCTCCAGGGCAATCCCTGGCTGCTGACCAGCGCCCAGAACATCCTCATCCTCGGCACCGACAGTCGCAGTCCGGACACGCTCGAACCCGGCGCCGCCCAGGAGCAGCGCTGCTACGACCAGCAGGCGACCGGCGAGGCGCCGAGCAACGGCTGCGGCAGCGCCCGCGCGGACACGCTGATGGTCGTCCGGGCCGGCGGCGGCAAGTTCAAGAAGCTCTCGATCCCCCGTGACAGCTACGCCGAGATCCCCGGACACGGCTCGGAGAAGATCAACGGCGCCTACGCCTACGGCGGTGCTGCGCTGATGGAAGAGACGGTCTCGAACTTCCTCGACATCCCGATCGACCACGTCGTGATCATGAACTTCACCGGCTTCGAGGACTTCATCGACGCGATCGGCGGGGTCAAGGTCGAAGTGCCGGAGAAGCTCTGCGCCAACATCTCCGGCGGCAAGAAGAACGGTGGCATCACGATTCGACTGAAAGAAGGCGAGAACACCCTGAACGGCCAGGACGCCCTGGCCTACTCGCGGACCCGCGAGGATTCGGTCGGCGACCCCAACTGCCAGTTGCCGGCCGGCTACAGCGACCTCAACCGCGCGCAGGCCCAGCAGGCAGTGATGAGCGGAATCAAGGACCGCCTCACCTCCCCCCTCCGTCTTCCCTACAACTTCATCAAGGGGCCGATCATCGGCTGGACCGCGCCCAAGGCGTTCGTCTCCGACATCGGTTTCATCGCCATGCCCCAGCTCGCCCTGTCCTCAGTCTTCGCCGGGGATGCCAAGCCGGACGTCCTGATCCCCTCCGGCTCCGGACCGGGCGGCAGCCTCGAGATTCCCGAGTCCGAACGCCAGCGCGCGGTCAAAACCCTTCAGGACTGAAGCTTCTTCTCGGCCTTGACCTTCGCCTTGGCGCACTTCTCGAGTGCGCTCAGGTCGTCAC
>JBPPMI010000214.1:0-6517 GCA_051305975.1 Solirubrobacterales bacterium | reverse complement strand
GCTGCGCACCGCACTGGAACTGGAGGCCGTCCGGATCGTCGGCGAGGCCGGCGTCGTCCCCGCCGCCGCGCAACGGGCGGTCACCGAGATGTCGAACCTCGCTGACGACGCCCCGTGGCGCGAGGTCGTGTGGCCGGACCAGAGGTTCCACCAGGCGATCATCGAAGCCGCGGACAGCCCTCGGCTCCAGCGCGCCTACTCGGGCCTCCAGTCCGAGATCACTCTCTGCATGGCCCAGCTCGAACCGGCGTACGACCAGCCGGCAGAGGTGGCCGCCGAGCACGAAGAACTGCTCGCGCCGATCATCTCCGGAGACGTCGAACTCGCCGAGAAGCTCTTCCGGGTCCACCTCGACGAAGGTGTCGCCAACCTGGTCGAGCTCCACAACTCGCGAAGCGAAGCGGAAGCCGACACCAACTGATGGAGCCGACCGCACACAGCACGAGGGTGCGGATCGAGAATCTGGATGAGCTGAGTTCGCATGGGCTGAAGGACCTGAGGGCCGACGCCCTCGCCATCGCTCAGGTCGGGCTGACGGCCTGCGACGGTGCAGTCGCAACCGCGAACACGGTCGAACTCACCGGCAACGGGATCACCGTCGCCGGTGTGGAATACGAACTCGCGCCCGGAGCGAAGCTGGTCGTGCTCGGTGCCGGGAAGGCCACACTGCCGATCGCCGAAGCCCTCGAAGACGTCCTCGGGGACCGCATCGACGCCGGCGCAGTGATCCTCCGGCGCGGCGAGATCACGAACACCCTCCGCCACATCGAGGTCTTCATCGCCGACCATCCCCTGCCGACGCGCGAGAGCGTGGAAGGAGCGATCGAGCTCGAGCGGCTTGCCGGCCAGGTCGGGCCCGACGACCTCGTGCTCGCCTGTTTCACCGGCGGCAGCTCCGCCCTGGCCTCCCTCCCGCCCGAGGGGATCACCTTCGAGGACAAGCGCCGCCTCCACGAGATGCTCCTCGGGTCGGGCATGCCGATCGCCGAAGTCAACGCGGTGAGGAAGCATGTGTCCACCGTCAAGGGCGGACGGCTCGCCGCGCGGATCGCCCCGGCCCGCATCATCAACCTGACCGTCTCCGACGTCGCCGGTGACACCCTCGACGTCATCACCGACCCGACGGTGCGCGACACCTCGACCGTCGCCGACGCGGTCTCGGTCCTCGAGGACTACGGACTCTGGGATCAGCTGCCGGCATCGATCCAGTCCCACCTGAAGTCCCCGAAGGCCGAATCCCCCGACCTCGAAGGCGTCGAGATCACCACCGAGCTGCTGGTCACGGGCATCGGGGTCTGCGAAGCGATGGTCGAAGAAGCGAAGGTCCGGGGTTACGCCCCCGTCATCCTCACGACGACCCTCGAAGGCGAGGCCCGCGAGATGGGCCGCTTCATCTCCGACCTCAGCCTTTCCAGCTCGACCTCCTCCTACCCCTTCGCCCCGGGCACGGTCCTGGTCGGCTGCGGCAGCGAGAACTCGGTCGCGATCGCCGGCAAGGGCGCCTTCGGCAACGGCGGTCCCGGCCAGGAGGCGGCCCTCGCCGCCGCCATGGAACTTGACGGCGCGCCGATCGTGACCCTCTTCATGGACACCGACGGATCGGACGGCGGCACCGAAGCCGCCGGAGCCGTCGCCGATGGCAAGACGGTCAAGCGAGCGGGAGAAGTTGCCCTGGATCTGCGAAAGGCGCTGATGAGCCATTCCGCCAAGGAACCGTTCGAGAGGCTCGGAGACCTGATCATGACCGGCGCGACCGGCACCAACGTAAACGACCTCTTCGTCGCCGTAATCGGCGAAACCGAAAGCTGAGGACCCCGACACCATGCCGATGATCGAACTCAACTCACTGACCAAGGTCTTCGGCGACGCGACCGCCGTCAACGGGATCGACCTCGAGATCGGAACCGGTGAGTTCTTCTCGATGCTCGGCCCGAGCGGCTGCGGCAAGACCACGACGCTGCGGATGATCGCGGGCTTCGAGGAACCGACTTCGGGCCAGATCATGCTGAACGGCGAAGACGTCACCTGGACCTCGCCCCGTAAACGGAAGGTCAACATGGTCTTCCAGGACTACGCCCTCTTCCCCCACATGAGCGTCCGCGAGAACGTCGAGTTCGGCCTGAAGATCAAGAAGGTCAAGCCCGACGAAGCGAAGTCCCGGATCGCCGAGATGATCGCTTCGGTGAGGCTCGAGGGATACGAGGACCGGCTCCCGGCCCAGCTTTCCGGCGGCCAGCGCCAGCGGGTCGCCCTGGCCCGGGCCCTGGTCAACCAGCCAGCCGCCCTGCTCCTCGACGAGCCGCTCGGCGCTCTCGACATGAAGCTCCGCAAGGAGATGCAGCTCGAGCTGAAGGCGATCCAGCAGCGCACCGGCACCACTTTCGTCTACGTCACGCATGACCAGGAAGAAGCCCTGACGATGTCCGACCGGATCGCCGTCATGAACGGCGGCAACGTCGAGCAGGTGGCCGGCCCGCGGCAGCTGTACGACGAGCCGAAGACCGCTTTCGTCGCCGGGTTCATCGGCACCTCCAACCTTTTGACCGTTCCGGTCGACCGCCGCGAGGGCGGGGTCGCCTCCGCGAGCCTCGGCGACGGCATGCGCCTCACCTGCCAGGATGCCGGCCACGCCGGTGACCAGCTCCAGATCACCATCCGCCCCGAGAAGATCAAGGTTGTCCACGGTGATGACGGCGGCGATGGCTCGCTGGTCCGCGGCGAGGTCCTCGAGAACGTGTACCTCGGTTCGATGACCCAGCTGATCGTGCGGATCCAGACCGGTGAGCGCCTGATCGTCCACGAGTTGAACGACGAGACCGGCCGCGAGCCGATCGCGCCGGGCTCCCAGGTGACCCTCGGCTGGGCGACCGAACACAGCTTCGTGATCGAGGAGAACACCGTGGAAGCGGCACCCGTCACCGGAAACCACGGTCTCCCGAAATGAACACTACCCGCCGCCAGAACACACTTCGCGCGGCGGGAGCCGCCGCTTCGCTCTGCTTCGTCCTGCTGCTCTCCGCCTGCGGTGGATCCAGCGGCACGACCGAGACCGCGACCGCACCGGCCGATCTCGACAAGCCCGCCACCGGCAACCTGCGTGTCTTCGCCTACGAGGACTCGGTCACGCCGGAGATGATGGACCCGTTCCAGGCCCAGAACCCGGAACTGAAGATCCAGACCGCCACCTTCGACTCCAACTCGGAAGCCGCCGCCAAGCTGGCCGGCGGGTTCGAAGCCGATGTGGTCGAGGTCTGCCTCGACGAAGCCGAGCCCCTGCTCCGCCGGAAGCTGCTCCGCCCAATCGACACGGCGGGCGTCACCGACTGGAATCAGATCGCCTTCCACGACTCCCCCGGGGTCAAGCAGGACGGCGGCGTGATCATGGTGCCGCTGTCGGCGGGCCCACACGGCGTGATCTACAACACCGAAGAGATCGACGGCGGCATCGACTCGTACTCCGACCTCTACGACCCGCAGTTCGCCGGGCGCACCGCGCTCGAAGGCGACTACGCATTGCCCCCGATCGCGGTGAGTGCGCTCGCCACCGGGGTCGAGGACCCGATGAACATGGACCAGGAAGAGCTCGACGAGGTCGGCGCGTACATGGACGAGCACCGCGACCAGTTCCGCGCACTCTGGCGCTCGGACTCCGACCTGGTGAACCTCTTCAAGTCCGGTGAGGTCGTCATCTCCGACGGCAACAGCGGCCAGGCCAAGCGGATGCAGGATGACGGCATCCCGGTCGAGTGGGTCGCGCCTTCCGAAGGCACCCTCTCCTGGGTCTGCGGGTTCGGCATCACCTCGAAGGCCGAAAACCTCGAGGCCGCCTACCGTCTCATCAACTGGCAGGCCTCGGCCAAGGCGCAGGCGATCCGGGGCAAGAACGGTTACGTCGTGACCAATCCCGACGCGATCCCGCTGATCCCGAAGGCCGACCGGGCGACCGCCGACCCGTCGAGCCTCACCGATGCCATCCCCGAGACCTACCCCCCGCTCTACGACGAGTGGGTCCGCACTTTCGAACAATTTCAGGCCAACTAGTCGATGAAGGAACCAGCCCACAAAATGCGTCCCAGAGGAAAGAAATGAGAAAGCACAAGTTCAAGGCCTTCATGGCCTTTGCCCTGGCAACCGGAACCCTCGGCCTAGCCGCGTGTGGTTCTTCTGAAGGAACCACCGAGGAAGCGGCGGCACCGAGCAAGGCCGCGGCCGAGAAGCCGGCCACCGGCACGCTCCGCCTCTTCGCCTATGACGACACGGTCACGGACGAGCAGCTCGATCCGTTCCGCAAGGCGAACCCGGACGTCGACCTCAAGATCGCGACCTTCAACTCGAACGAAGAAGCGGCGGCCAAGCTGGCCGGCGGGTTCGAAGCCGATGTGGTCGAGGTCTGCCTGGACGAAGCCGAGCCGCTCCTGGTCAGGAACCAGCTCCGGCCGATCGACACGGCCGGGATCACCGACTGGGACCAGATCGCGTTCCGCGACGAACCTGAAGTCCGCCAGAACGGCGAGGTCATCATGATCCCGCTGTCGGCCGGTCCTTACGGGATCATCTACAACACCGAAGAGGTGCCGGACGGAGTCGACTCGTACGAGAAGATGTTCAGCGACGAGTTCTCCGGCAAGATGGCGGTCGAAGGCAGCAGTTCGGTCGCTCCGCTGGCAGTCGCCGCATTCGCGCTCGGCTTCGAGGATCCGTTCAACATGACGCCCGAGGAGCTGGACGAAGCGAAGCAGTTCCTGATCGACCATCAGGACGACATCCGCAGCTACCCCGACTCGGACTCGGACATGGTGAACCTGTTCAAGACCGGGGAAGTCGTGGTGGCCAACGGCGGCCGCGGCACCGCTCAGGACATGCAGGACGAAGGCCTGCCGGTCGAATGGGTCGCCCCCAAGGAAGGCATGTGGTCATGGGTCTGCGGACTCGGCCTCACCTCCAAGGTCCAGAACACCGACGCCGCGTACAAGCTCCTCAATTACTACGCCGGTGCTGAAGCCCAGGCGATCTCGGCCGAGAACGGCTTCGTGATCACCAACCCGGCCGCCGAGCCGCTCGTACCGAAGAAGTACAAGGAGACATCGAGCCCGGCCAGCATCGAGGGTGCCATCCCGCTGACCGCGCCTGACGACATCGAGTCGTACACGCGCGCCTGGCAGGAAGTCCGCTCCGGCTGATCCACGATGCCGCTCGGCCTTCGCATAAAGCGGGCGATGCCCGATTTCCTCAGCACCGCGCTTGTCGTGGTGGTGATGGTGATCCTGTTCGGGCCCGTCCTGCTGCTCGCGCTGTTCTCGTTCAACGACTCCACGGTGATCTCCCTCCCCTGGGAGGGGTTCACCACCAAGTGGTATTCGGAGGCATTGAACGATGACGGCGCGATGAAGGCCATCGGCAACTCGATGCTCGTGGCGAGCATCGTCATGGTCGTCTCGCTCGTCCTCGGCACTTTGGCGGCCTGGGGCCTGACCCGCATCCAGTTCCGCGGGCGGCCCCTGATCGCCGGGGTCCACGGCGCGGTGCTGGTCGTGCCCTGGCTCATCATCGGCGTGGCCGGCCTGATCTTCTTCAGCCAGCTCGAATACGCCCTGTCGCTCCAGACGATCATGCTGATGCACATCGTCGTCACCTTCCCGCTGGTGGTCGCGGTCGTCTCGGCCGGGCTGATCCGGTTCGACCGGTCGATCGAGGAGGCGGCAATCGACATGGGCGCCAGCCAGCTCCAGATGATGCGTTATGTCGTCCTGCCCCAGATCGCCCCTTCGCTGGCGGCCGCGGCGATCTTCGCTTTCGCCTGGTCCTTCAACAACTTCGAGATCAGCTTCTTCACCGGCGGCTTCGAACAGACCTTCCCGGTCTGGGTCTTCGGCGTCCTCCGCCACTCCTCGAACCTCCCGGTGGTCAACGCCGCATCGACCGTCATCGCCCTGGCCCAGGTGATCCTCGTCTTCGCCCTCTGGTTCGGCATGAAGATGATGACCAGGCGCCGCGGCGGCACCGACCAGGACATGGCGAACATGATGACCGGGGCGGTGAAGTAGCCGATGGACGTTGCTCCCCCTCCGGCATCTCCGGTGCCAGTGGTCGTAGGCGAACGGCCGAGCGCGCTGCGCAAGCTGCTCCGGCCACTGGCCTTCATGACGCTGCCGACGGCGACGCTGGCCTTCCTGTTCCTGCTGCCGATGGGCATCCTCGCCTACTTCAGCTTCCAGTACGGAGACCTGAGCGGCCAGTCGGGCTTCACCCTCACCAACTTCACCGACATCATCGGCGATTCGCTATACCGCGAGATCGCATGGACCACTTTCCAGATCGCGACTATCGCGATGATCGCCCAGCTGATCGTCGGCCTGCCCCTCGCTTACGTGCTCGCGTTCAAGGCCGGCAAGTTCGAGCTGCCGCTGCTGCTCGCGCTGGTGCTCGCCGACGAGCTCAACCCGATGGTCCGCATCTACGCCTGGCGCATGCTGCTCGGCCGCGAAGGGCTGATCAACGAGGCGCTGATGTCGATCGG
>JBPPMI010000213.1:0-4165 GCA_051305975.1 Solirubrobacterales bacterium | reverse complement strand
TCGGTCGTGGCGAGGATGAAGACGGTGTTCGGCGGCGGCTCCTCGAGGGTCTTCAGAAAGGCGTTCCAGGCCTCCTTGGTCAGCATGTGGGCCTCGTCGAGGATGTAGACCTTCCAGCTGCCGGCCGTGGGCGCAAACGCGACCCGGTCCCGGAGGCCGCGGATGTCGTCGACCGAGCGGTTCGAGGCGGCGTCCATCTCGATCACGTCGACCGAGGTGCCGGCCGCGATCGAGCGGCACGATTCGCAGACACCGCATGGGGTGAGGGTCGGTCCGCCGTTCTCGCAGTTGAGCGATGCCGCGAGGATCTTCGCCATCGAGGTCTTGCCAGTGCCACGTGAGCCGACGAACAGGTATGCGTGGTGGATCTGGTCGCGTTCGATCGCGTTGGAGAGCGTGCGGACCACATGGCGCTGACCGACCACCTGATCGAAAGATCCGGGGCGATGACGCCGATATAGAGAGGTCGCTTCACTCATCAGGGCAGACGTTCAGTCTAGCCGTCTGCCCCGATGGCTCCGTCGCGGTGACACCGGAGCCTGAATCACGGGACAATGCCCGGAATGCAGCGATCCGACCGACTCCGCGCCTGGGGACTCCCCCTGGCTTTCATCCTCGGCGTGTCGGCGGTTCTGCTGCTGATCTTCCCCCGCGGGTTCCCCAACTACGACACGATCTACTACCTCCTCTGGGGCCGGGAGATCTTCGACGGGATGAGCCCGGACTACGGCGCGCCGCTCGCCCCGACGCCCCACCCGCTCTACGACCTCCTCGGCGCCGTGGTCGCACCGCTCGGCGACGGCGCGATCACCGTCGCGATCGTGATCGCCTACATCAGCCTCGGCCTGCTGGCCTGGCTGGTCTACAGACTGGGCGCCGCCTGGTTCGATCGCGCGATCGGCGGCGTCGCTGCGTTCCTGGTCATGACCAGCGCCCCGGTCCTCAGCAACGGCCTCCGGGCTTACGTCGATCTGCCGTACATGGTGTTCTGCCTGGCGGCGCTGCTGATCGAGACGAAACGGCCAAAAGCCGGTTGGCCGGTTCTCGTCCTGCTGGCACTGGCAGGGCTCCTCCGGCCGGAAGCATGGCTCTTCGCCGGCTTCTATTTCCTGTACCTGGCCCTCGAGGTCACGCCGCCGAAACAAGGCGGCCGGATCCCCGGGCTGAAGCTGCGAGAGCGTGGGATCGACCGCAACCTGTTCCTGATGGCCTGCCTGACCGTGTCAGGGCCGGTCATCTGGCTCCTGTTCGACCTGATCACCACCGGCAACGCGTTCTATTCGTTCACCGGCACCCGCGAGACGGTGGACACGCTCGAGCGCCAAACCGGTCCGGTCGACGTGGTCCTCTACGGCCCGCGGCGCCTCGGTGAAGTGCTCCAGTGGCCCGGCATGGTCGGTGCCCTCGCCGGCTTCGTCCTCTGCCTCGCCACCATGCGGAAAAAAGTGGTCCTGGCGGCGGTCGCGGCCGTACTCGCGCTGGTCGCTTTCGCTTTGATGGGTGCTTCGGGCCTCGCGATCATCCCGCGGTACACGATGCTCGCCGCCGCGATCCTCGCGATCTTCGCCGCGGCCTCGGTCCTCGGCTGGCGGCTGATTCCCGAAGACAGCCAGTGGCGCCGTCCGTGGCAGATCATCGCCGTGCTGGTCGTACTCATCTACGTCGCCTGGCTGCCGAACCAGTACGACCTGCTCCAGAAGGTCGACCGGGACCTGACCGACCAGAGCCTGGTCGAGCGCGACCTCGAGGCCCTGGTCGACGACGGTGCGTTCAACCCGCCGAGCGACCTCGAGGGCGAACGGCCGGTGGAGGACTGCCTGCCGATCTCCGTCCCGAACCACCGCGCAGTGCCGCGCCTCGCCTTCTGGCTCGACATCAGGCCGTCCGACGTGGTCAGCATCGACAAGGAGGAACAGCCGGCCACCGGCTTCTTCCTCGCCCCCGCCCGCGACTTCACCGTGGAGAACTTCATCCTCGATCCCGGTGAACCCGGACGAGCGGCGAAGGAGCCTCCGCCCGGCTTCGAACTGGTCGCGGAGAACCGCTCGTGGAAGCTCTACACCAACTGCCTGGCCGGCTGACCCGGCGGTGAACATGCTCGTGAAAGTCGCGGTCGTGTTGCTGATCGCGTTCGTCGTGCTCGCGGGCCTGGGTCTGCTGTTCTCCGCTCGTCCGACGCCGGTCACCGGAGTCGATGCGAGTTCACTAGCTCATTCGGTGAAGAGCAACGGGTCCTACTGCAGCGAAATCGATGGCGGAAATTGGGACTGCGCCATCGAACTCGACCGGGGGACGACGCACTACACCGTCGAAGTCGGGTGGGATGGCTGCTGGGACGCGAACCGGACGAAGGGCCCCGTCGCCAGGAACACGCCGGAATCGAAAACTGGATGCGTCGACATCTGGGACCACCTGGTCCTGGAGGACATCTTCAACTAGGCCAGCTCGCCGGTGATGACGTAACGGAGCACCGCCGCCACCTGTTCAGGAGTGCGGGCCGTGGCCCGGGCGGCAGCATCGACTTCCTTCAAAGCGTGATCGAGTTCGGTGTCGTGCTGTGTGATCACGGGCTTGCCGAGAGCCGAAGCAAAACCGGCATCGAAAGCGGCGTTCCATTGCCGGTACTTGTCACCAAAACGAACGACAACGACATCGGCATCCTGAATCAGGGTCTGTGTCCGAATCGAGTTGACCCCGGCCCCTTTGTGATCGGCCCAGAACTTCGAGCCCTCATCACCCAGGGTGCCGGTCCCCGCCGCATCAGAAGCGGGGTGATCCGTCACCGGTGACGTGAAGGTGACCGGCAGCCCTTCACAGGCACCCGCGACCTGGTCACGCCATTCAGAGTGAATCTCGCCAGCAAGGTAGACGTTCCAGACCCGGGTTTCCATGATCCCATTCTGCCATCACTGCCCTGCGGGACCGGGTCGTCATTTCCGTGGTGCGACTTGATGCCTCCCCCAGGCGAGGTCCCCCTGGTAGTAGGTGCCTGTCGAATGGGTGATCCGACGCACCCGGTCAGGCCGGTCGAGGGGCAGGGCGGCAACGTTCGAGGGATACCCCCTCCGGTTGTACCTGACGAACGCGACCCAGCGGCCATCGGGAGAGAACGCCGGAAGCGTGTCTCGGAAGCCCGTGGTCAGGCGGCGGCGATGGGTACCGTCCCTCCGCACGACGAAGAGGTTCGCATGCTTGTTCCAGTCCAGGCGCCCGGGCGGATCCGGATATCTCTCGTAGACGATCCAACGACCATCGGGAGAGAACGCAGCATTGTGGAAGAAGAATTTCTCGTTTCGGGCCAGCATGTTCGCTCGCTTGCCGTTCCGATCCAGCAACTCAAGGTAGTGGCCCTCGCCGTCATCGCTCGTGGCGATGAACTCGTCGAGGTCGCTACTCGCACCACGACTTTCGTGGTTGAAGAGTTTGTGCAGGCCACTTCCGTCAGGACGAATCGAATAGGTCCCACTCCGGCGTCCTTTCTCCGTATAGCCCGAGAAAACTATCCTGCCGTTCCTTGCCCAGAACGGCTCGTGTACTTCCAGCCCGTGAGTGTTCACGTATCTCAAGTTTCCCCCGGAGACTTTGGCGATCGCTAGCCGGCTGGGCCGCCAGCTGATGCTCAGGGCGATGTGGGATCCACTCGGCGAGAAAGACATATCCGACCCAGCCAGGTCGTAGTCCGATTCTTCGTAGATCTGGTGGAAACTCCCGCCGGGCGTAAGCGTTCCCAGGAAGACTCCGTCCTTTGAACTCGGGACCACCGCGAGCCTCCCGTTTGTTCCAGAGAAGGGACCGGCCGCTGCGAGCCCGGTGGTGCCGGCCCCGAAACCCAGGACGAAAATCGCAGCGACGCCCGCCAGGCACTTGGTGAAACGAACCAGCATGGTTTTCATTTCCATCCCCCGAATCGTTAGGCGTCTACTCAGACGTAAACACAGCAGCGGGAGAAAGATTCGTGACCCGGCGAAAAAATATGGACCGTGCATCCGTCTTCGAATAAAAGCTACCGGGCGTATCCATCGAGTTCGGCTCAGGTAAGGCTGACCCGCGGCACCCGTAGTTTCCGCTTAAGGCTGCTTCCTTCCGGACCTGACCTGATTCACGGGCTTGCGTCGCGCGGGACCTGACCGTCAACGCCTCCCTCGGTGTACTGACCCCAGTGGCC